>NZ_CACA01000357.1:0-14421 GCF_000180455.1 Kamptonema sp. PCC 6506 | reverse complement strand
TTATTAAAGATATGGTAGAACAGCTTAAACCTCAATATTCTGTTACCTGGATCGGTAAAATTTCTGATGTACCTCAATCAGAATGGGATGCCTTAGCAATGCCACTAAAAACGCCATTTCTAGAATGGGAGTGGCTGAATAATTTAGAAACTTCTGGCAGTGTGACAGCGAAAACGGGTTGGTTGCCCTATCATTTAACAGTGTGGCGTGAAAGCCCTAAAGACAGGCCTCGCCAACGCCAATTAATCGCCGCTGCACCCCTTTATGTCAAAAGTCATAGTTATGGGGAATTTGTTTTCGATCATCAGTGGGCCGAGTTAGCTGCCCGTATCGGTGTAGAATATTATCCGAAGTTGATGGGAATGACACCGTTTACGCCTGCTGAGGGTTATCGGTTTTTGATTGCTCCTGGGGAAGATGAGGATCTATTGACGCGGTTGATGATCGATACGATCGACCATTTTTGCGATCGCAACGGCATTTCAGGCTGCAATTTTCTTTATGTTGACCCGGAATGGCGACAAGTTATGGAAAGGAACGGTTTTAGCAGTTGGCTGCATCATAGCTACATCTGGCAAAACCAAGGATATCAAACTTTTGATGATTATTTAGGCGCTTTCAATGCTAACCAACGCCGTAATATTAAGCGGGAACGCAAGGCTGTAGAAAAGGCGGGTTTGCGAATCCAAAGTCTGACAGGGGATGAAATTCCTCAAGCTTTGTTTGCGCGAATGTACTCTTTTTACGAGAATACTTGTGATAAGTTTGGCTGGTGGGGAAGTAAGTATTTAACTAAGCGATTTTTTGAGCAATTGCACCATAACTATCGCGATCGCGTGTTATTTGTGGCCGCCTATGACGAACAGGACGATCGCTTACCAGCGGGAATGTCTTTTTGCATTTTTAAAGGCGATCGGCTTTACGGGCGTTATTGGGGAAGCGTGCAGGATATAGAATGTTTGCACTTTGATGCTTGCTATTATACGCCGATTGAGTGGGCGATCGCTCATGATATTCAAATTTTTGACCCTGGTGCCGGTGGCCGCCACAAAAAACGGCGTGGCTTTCCAGCTACACCTAATTATAGTTTGCATCGGTTTTATAACCCTCGCCTCTCCCAAATTCTCCAGTCTTACATTTGTCAAATTAATGAAAGGGAACAGGAGGAAATTGAACTGGTAAATGAAGATTTGCCTTTTAGTAAAGGCAATGACTAACTTTTTTCTACCAGTAAGGCGGGGTTTTCCCATCATTAATAGGAGAAATAGGAGAGTTCCGCAATTGAGGACTTGAAACCGTTTCGCTGCTCTTAGCCCCACACAGATTGCTCAAATCAACTATCTTACCATCCGAATTCTGATAAAAACACAACGGTTGCTCGTTAGATTGAGTATTGGGTGAAGTATCTGTAGCGGGGGTGGAAAACTGGTCAGAAGACTGTCTTAGTATTGGGGATACTGGAACTTTTGTCTCGGTGTTTTGTTCTGACGGTTTTGCATGAGCTACCTCAGTCATTACCATTCCTGATACCAGCAGAAATGCAACTAAGAGGAGGAGATTGGAGTCTTTCATCTTATCCTTCAACTATCTTGCTTCTCAGACTATTGACAAATGTCAACACTTCGAGTTTCTCTGTTTGATTAACCCTGTTATCATCAAGAGATTGGGATATACCATTAGCAAAGGCATTAAATTCATCGTTCGTGAGACCTATGCCACTATGGGAAAGGTTCATAGTCCGTCCTGTATAAACACAAGGCCCGCCTGCTGCTTGGCAGAATTGATCGACTAACAACTGACGGAGCCTCAGTTTTGAGTTTGTGCTCAAACCAATAAAATATTTACCAATTAGCGGATCGTTGAATATGTAATTTGCTGCACGATCGATAACGCTGGCGATCGCGTTGTAGCCTCCTAGCCTATTGTAGAGAGAAATGCCTCCAGGAACTTGTGCAATGCGCTCATCTGTATTTACTTTCTCTGCCGATTGTTGTAGTGACATCACTGGCGTAGAACGAGCGAAACTAGGGCTGAGTTTGAAAGTATTTACAGTTATGACTGTGATACAGACTAACGTCAATAACACTGCCAAAGATTTACGGAGTTTCATTAGATATCCCCTAATTGTGATTGGAAGTTGAATCGTCAGCACTCGGTCATTTACTGATACATAGGCTTAAGAAGCCGGAACACGAGGTTTAAGCTAAACTAAACTTAGTCTTTGACTACGTGCGATGATGGAGAGAGAGCATTTGCTACATCATTGAGTAACTTTACCATCAAATTATCTTAGGGTAGATATCTTAATATCTCTTAAATAAATCAGGAGATGCTTATTGATTGGCCCTAGACACTTAATATTTCTGCTCAAGGCCTGGCGATCGCTTCGCCTTGCTTGCAATGATAGAAAATTGCACCGATCGCCTAAATTTTGATAAATTAGTTGACAAAGCACTAAACTTGTGCCAAGATTAAAAATTGTCAGTGATGCGGAACTGGCGGAATTGGTAGACGCGCATGATTCAGGTTCATGTGGTGCAAGCCTTCCGGGTTCAAGTCCCGGGTTCCGCATTTGACAAATTTTACTTGAGATTTTGGGTTGTCAATTCAATCCAAAATCAATTTTTTTTATGATTACCAGCGTTCAAAATCCTTTAGTAAAGGAAATACGCAAGCTTCACGCCTCGAAAGGGCGGCGGGAACAGGGTTTTTTTCTGTTGGAAGGGACGCATTTGCTAGAGGAAGCTTGCGCTCAGAAGCACCCTCTGGCAACGGTTTGCTATACTTCAGAATGGCAGGAAAGGCATCCCCAACTTTGGAAAAAAGTTTGTTTGCAAGCGCGGCGAGTAGAGTTGGTGAGCGATCGCGTTTTGGAAGCAATAGCAACTACAGTACAACCAGATGGTGCGATCGCTACAGCGCCTCGGAGTGAAATGCAGTCAGTAGCGACAGCCAGCTTGGGGTTAGCTTTAGAGACAGTACAAGATCCCGGTAATTTGGGGACAATTATTCGCACTGCTGCTGCGGCTGGGGCTGATGGTTTGTGGTTGAGTGGAGATAGTGTAGATTTAGACCATCCGAAGGTGTTGCGATCGTCAGCGGGGGCGTGGTTTCGACTACCAATGGCAGTTACTTATGATTTAAAAGCAGAAATCTCGCGCTGTCAACATCAGGGTATGCAGAATTTTAGGAACTTTACCCGATGCAAGTTTGACTTATTGGGATTATCTAGAGATGCTTCAGTTGATGAGATTAAGAAAGCTTATCGACGACTGGCGCGACAGTTACACCCGGATGTAAATCCTGGTGACAAAACAGCAGAGGATAAATTTAAGGATATTAATGAGGCTTATGATATTCTCTCTGATGTAGACAAGCGAGCGCAGTATGACCAGTTTACTCGCTTCTGGAAGCAAAAAGGATTTCAGGGAAAGCAAGGCTTGCGAGTTCCCAATTTTAAAGGTTGGGGTGATGGCAAAAAAAATGGGGACTCTGGAGAGGAAAAAGCAGATTTTGGCGATTATTCTGACTTCAATAAATTTGTCGATCAATTGTTAGGCCGCCGTCGGGAAGTGAGGACAGCGGCATCGAATGCGCCACGAGTAACTTCATCCGATCCTTGGGTTTCTAGCACTGCAAAAGTAACTTATACTCCTGGTTCTCGCGAAGCTAGGAAGGATATTGAAGCGCGGTTGACGTTGCCTTTGGAGAAGGCTTATACAGGCGGTAGCGAGCGAATTCGCCTGGAAGATGGGCGATCTCTTGAGGTAGATATGCCTGGGGGAATGGTAAGTGGACAACGAGTTAGATTGCGAAATTTAGGCATTGGTGGCGGCGATTTATACTTAAAAATTACGGTAGCCCCTCATCCATTTTTTAAGTTAGAAAGATCGGATGTTTGCTGTCAATTACCTTTGACTCCTGCTGAGGCGGTGTTAGGGGGGGAAATTGAAGTGCCGACGCTTGATGGCTGGGTGAAAATGAAGTTACCACCGGGAGTTGTTTCGGGTCAGCGACTGCGTTTAGCTGCTAAGGGTTATCCGACTGGAAAGGGCGATCGCGGCGATCAATTAGTGGAAATTATAATTGCTGTTCCTAAAGAAATTAGTCAGCAAGAACGGGTATTATACGAAAAATTGCGGCAGATTGAGACGTTTAAACCGCGTCAGGATTTATCTGTTTAATTGTTAATTGTTAATTGTTAATTGTTAATTGTTAATTGTTAACTGTTAACTGGATTTAATTAAATTTTAAGAATGTATCAGATTTAGCAGATTTTTTTTACTAATGTGTTTTTGAACGCAGTGGCAAGTAATTTAGTTTTACAGGACTTACGCACCCAACCTCTGTCAAAGCTGCGGGAAAACCTTCCTAGAAGCCCAACTTACCATCGATCATATCATTCCCCTAGCTCGCGGCGGTACTAACGATATCAGTAATTTGCATACACTATGCTTTACCTGCAATCAAAAAAAATCTGACAAATTAGATACTCGCTTTAAACGTCATTTTGACTTGTAGAGTAGGCTTAAGAATGTAGAGGGTTAGAAGCTATTTCTCTATTACTCAGGTGCTAAAATTTATTATAACATCCCACTCCCTTTTGCCACTCCTTCACCTCTGGAATCAGCGGCTCCTTCTAACCCCCCGTCAGGAGTGACGATGATTAAATTCGCATTTCCCCAAGGCGATCTTTCTTCTATCTGATGTCCTCTTCCCTGTAACTTCTGCAAGATTTCTTCAGAAAAACTTTTACTTTCTACCATTAACCGATCTGGCAACCATTGATGATGAATACGCGGTGCAGATACGGCTGCACTGGCATCCATATCGTAAACTAAAACATTTAGAATTATCTGTAATACGGTGGTAATAATAGTGCTACCTCCGGGAGCACCAGTAGCGAGACGCAATTGACCATTTTCAGTAACAATTGTAGGTGTCATACTGGATAGAGGAGTTTTTTCAGGCGCGATCGCATTCGCTTCTCCCCCTACCAAACCAAACAAATTCGGTGCCCCTGGCGCAACAGCAAAGTCATCCATCTCATTATTGAGTAAAATTCCCGTACCTGGTACCACAGTACCCGCACCAAAAGCCCCATTCACTGTAAATGTTAAACTCACGACATTACGATCGCGATCGACTACGGTTAAATGCGTCGTTTCTGGAGATTCCTTAGCAGATACTCTCCCGCTTTTCGGATCTATTATCGGTTTTACCTCACTAGAGAGCCTAGCGCGTTTCATGTCAATTTCTTGGCGACGTTTAGCAGCATAAACAGGACTTATCAAGGATTTTACAGGTGCTCTCACAAAGGCTGGATCGCCCAAATATTTGGCTCTGTCAGCATAACTAATTCGCATCGCTTCTGCCAATAGATGCAAAGTATCGGGATTTTCTCGCCCCCAATCTGACAAATTGGTATCACTAATTATATTCAAAATTTGTAGCAGTTGAATTCCACCCGCAGAAGGCGGTGGCATTCCGCAAATTCGATATTGTCGAAAGTTTCCACAGACAGGTTTACGCCAAATTGGAGTATAGTTTTTCAGGTCTTCGAGAGTAATTAAACCCCTATTTTTCTTCATATCAGTGGCGATCGCCTGTGCAATTTTTCCAGTATAAAAACTTTGGGGAGCGATGGCGATCGCACGTAAAGTCTTAGCTAAATCTGGCTGTACAAGCAACTCACTTTTTTTATATAAAGTGCCGTTTTTAGTAAAAATTTTGCGTGCGGCTGGATTATTTTTAATCGCATTTTGACGATACTCAAAGAACTTGGCAAAACGTTCTGTCACCACAAACCCTTTGTCTGCTAGACTTACAGCCGGAGCTACCACATCATTCCAAGGTAATTTCCCGTAAAGTTTTTGCACATTGTATAATCCCGCCACCGTACCCGGTACTCCCGCCGCCAGATATCCGTCTAGACTTGCCCTTTTAATGGGCTGACCTTTACTATCAAGATACATATCGCGATCGGCTAATTTAGGAGCTCTTTCGCGGAAATCTAAAGCTTGTACTTCTCCAGTTTCTACCCGTCGTAACAGCAAAAACCCACCGCCGCCAATACCCGCTGAAAATGGCTCAACTACTGAAATTGCTAAAGCCGTCGCTACCGCTGCATCGACTGCATTACCGCCTTTTTTTAGCATAGCGACTCCTGCTTCAGTCGCCATGCGATCGGCTGAAACTACCATTCCTTGTTGACTGCGTTCTAATTGTCGCTTAACTTTCGGCGATTGCTGACATCCTAATAGCGACAGCGAAACAAGAAGTAATAGAAAAAATGGATTTGCGATCGCCCAGAGGGTCTTTTTTTCTGTAAAATTCATGCTTGATATTCCTATTAGAAACTATTTAATAAGATTATTGGCGATCGATAGTCCTGACAGTTTTTATAGAAATGGCTGAAACTGTCATTCTACCATTGGCGATGCCTTCGGCTGGCTACGCCTACGCGACGAGCTTAGAGTCCAAAACCCGCATTCTACCATTACCCATTAAAAAGTGTCTAGAGTATTGGTAGTTATGCAATAAAAGTGGGATAATGTTAAGTATTGAAGGTGCGCGATCGCACTCAGCTTGCAGAATTTATTTATTTGACGAGCAAAAAAAGTTATGCCAGACCAAGTAATTAGCGCAAACAATCAGCATATTTCTAAAGTCAATAAGCATATTGAAGAATACTTAGATGATGCTTATTGTAATTTAGCTTATTCTCCTCAATTTGCAGTTCTACTTAAAGGGCAATGGGGTTGTGGTAAATCATGGTTTATAAATCAGTATATTCAAAAGTTTAAAGAAGGAAGCAAAACTCCTTTATACGTTAGCCTTTATGGAGTCAATAGTTTTTCTCAAATAGAAGATATTTTGTTTGAACAGATACATCCTATCCTCTCGTCAAAAGGAGCAAAAATAGCAGGAAAAATTTTTAAGGGTTTGTTAAACAGATGGGTGTTAAATATTGACATGAATCACGATGAAAAACCTGAAGTAAGCGTACAATCAACTCTTTCAGAAACAAGTATAAAAGATTTCCTGAATTCATCTCTTGTTAAAAAAGATTCACAATATGGTGTTTTAATTTTTGATGATTTAGAACGGTGTGGTTTAGAAATTGAAAGTATTTTAGGCTATATCAATAGTTTTGTTGAATCTGAATATCTAAAAGTTGTTATTATTGCTGATGAAGATAGAATAATCGATCAAGAAAAATATAGGAAAGTCAAAGAAAAATTAATTGGTAAAACTTTTGAAATTAAGCCTGATGTTCAAGGCTCGTTAAATAGCTTTATTAATAAATTAGATCATCAAAGAAGCAAAGATTTTTTAATGATAAATCTAGATATTATTCAAGAATTGTATGGACAAGCAAAGTGTACGAATTTAAGAATTTTGAACCGAATATGTCTAGATTTTGAGAGGATTTTTGAAAAATTATCACAAAAAGCTCAGAATAAACCGGAGTTCCTAAAAGAAGTCTTAGAACTATTGATAATATTTTCTATTGAAATTTCTTATGGAAGAGTGAAACCAGAAGAGATTCAAGGCATAGGCCTACAATTAGATAAAGAATTAACATCAGAAATATATCAGCAATATACTAATTCAAGAGAAATTACTCCTAACGAAGAAAATAAAAAATTTATTGAGATATTTGCAAAATATCAACACATTTATAGTATCTATTGTTCAAGTGAAATGAGCGCTTTTTCAGGATTGTTTCCTAGCTTATCATGGTGGCATAATTTTTTTGATAAAGGTATTGTAGATCAGGAAGAATTAGAAAAATTACTACCAAACAGCAAATATTTTTATAATGAAAACACCCCTAATTGGATAAAATTGTACGACTATACTAGACATACTGATGAAGACTTTGAGAAAATACTTAATCAAGTTGAGTCAGAATATTTTATAGATAAAAAAATTGAAAATATTGCAATAATTAAACATATTACTGGATTATTTTTAGTGTTTTCTGATGCTGGGATCTATAGCAAAAGCAAGCCAGATATTATTAAGGAAGCCCAAAAATATATTGATCTATTGAACACATCGAATAAGCTAGATATAAAGTATAAGGATACCTTAGTTCCTTATATGGGCCGTGAGTTTATAGCAAAAGATTATCCAGAATTTAAAGAGTTTGATGATTATATTAAAGAAATTCAAAAAGAAGTAAGGCTTAAAAATATGCCTAGTGAGGCGAACAAGATACTGGATATTATGCAAAATAATATTACTGATCTTCAATCCATAATATGTGCTCCAGGTAGTTTAGATCCTAAAAAAGAGAAATATTATGATTATCCTATTTTTAAACATTTACCACCAGAAGATTTTATAAATACAGTTTTAATTGTAATGTCGTCTAATGAAGATAAAAATATAATTTATTATATTTTTTATTGTCTAAAAGGAAGATATACATTCTCACATGAAAATATTGTTAGATATTTAGTTGAGGAACTGGATTTTCTTAAAATTTTTCAAGAATTATTACTAGCAGAAGTTGGTATAAGAAAAGGGAAAATTAGTGGATATTTATTAAATCAGTCCAACGAACTTTATTTAAAAGACACCATTAGTCACCTTGAACAAATAAAACAATCTTTCCCACAAAATCTTAGAGACATTAATATTAATACAGACCCTTATCAGACTACATTGACAACTCCCTTGGAGGGTGACAAAGAAGGCTACAACGTATAATGAATAAGGGTTATAGCCCGTATACTAAGTTGATAAAAGCGACGTTTATTAGGAGTTAACTTCATTAACTCTTGTACTGTATTCCTTCGTCCGACTACCACCGATAATACCGATAAGGCTGATCCCCCAACTCAAAATCAGTCCGATAATCAGAGTGATAAAAATCCTTACTCTCACCCGACTTAAAAATATGGCCATCCACCTTAAAACTCGCACCCAAATTAGCTAAAATCTGAGCATTCGCCCTAGTCTGTCGCCACCGAGTAAACCGCAAATAAGTCTTAACATCAGCAGTCAAAACATCAGGGTCAATCTGAGAGAAAATCGCCACACCAGAACCAACTTGAAACCGACTTAACAAACCATCAGCCGCTACCTCGCCGCCCGACTTAATCAACCAAGTATCATAAGAAGAACGCGATCGCAAATCCGAAGCACTAACCCCTCGCATCTCCGGCCAACTAGGAACCTTCAGCGAACCTGCAAAATCCTTTATTTCTTGCAACTGCACGCCCAAAGCAGCAGCAGACGATTTTCGAGGGATGAAAAATACTTTTCCTCCCTGATTCAAATAACGCCGTAAATCCTCATCATTAATATTCGCATCCGCCCCCACAATTACCAATCCTGAGTCAGGAGAAAATGAATTACCTCTCTGATAAATTACCCCCAATTTATCCAGCCAACCCGCCTCGCCATCGCCGCCAATCAAAACGACTTTATCTACCTTCGGAGATAGAGGAGAATTTTGAGCATAACTGATAACTTGTTGACCTAACTTAGCCGCCCCCGCATCTAACAAAAAGTGGTCTTCTAAATCTAAATTATTCAAAATTAGCCGCCCTTTTCCATAGTCAAGTTCCATTAGCGGCGAGTAAGCTAAATCAAACTCAGATTCCAAAATTGGCCGCCACCCACTGCGGTGCGGTTTTTCCAATGATGCACTACTAATTGCGCCTCGATTCCCCCAACGCCAACCATATTTTTTATAAGGATTCTCCCGCAAATTTCGCGTATCTGGGTAGGCTTCAATTAGCGTACTTTCTCCACTCCAATCTCGTAAATCTACTGCATCTAAACCCGTCATCACCGTTGATGTAGTATCAACTGGGAAAACACGGCGACTCAAAGGCGGCGCAACTCGGAAACCTAATTTCTGGAACCAATCTCGTTGTTGAATAAAAGCGATCGCCCTTCCACCATTGCGGACAAAAGCTTCTAAATCACCCGGTATTTTTTGCCCGCTAGCAAAAGCTTCCCTACCAATAACCAAAAGCGATGCTGTTTGCGAACCATCCCAAGGCGTAACCGTGTAGCCAAACTGTTGCAACATTTTTGTAGTCTTCCCCGCCGGGTCAAAGGCTACCACAGTACCCGTCGCCTTGGGTAAATTGGGGAAAACTCGGAAACTAAACCGATCCTCGTGAGTGCGATCGCCAATCTTAGCACTCAAGCGAATTTCCCCATCAACTTTATTTTGGACGCTGGCAGGTAACGTTACTTCCACTGGAAAAAATAGGGTTTTGGCAGTCTCAATACTTCCCGTGTTTTGCCCAGAACCGACCTGTTTTCCGCCTACGAACACCTGCCAATTAAAAGAAAAATTTTGCTTTGCCCTAATATCATTAATCAACACAATTTGCTTTTCTAACTTTGCACCCGCAGCAAAACTATGGTCTTTCGCCACAAAGGCCGACTTAGAACCAGCAATCCAAGCCAAAGTTGGGCCATTATTTTGCATAATCGCTTGACCACCTGGGTGGATAGTATTAGTTTCCGGTCGGAAGTTATACCACAAACCCTTATATACCTGCTTCAGATAAACACCCCTACGGCCTGGCTCAAAATTGGGTAAATCTACCTTCTGATTCGCAGTTTGATTAAATTCCCAGCCGTGACCATTATTCCAGGGAATCATCCCGCCCGTCATCCCAAAAGTTCGCCAACTTCGCCAAGTATTTGTACTAAATAATTGCTGCAATTTTTGGAAAGCTGGCGCAAAATTCAACTCTGCTTTAGCGAACCAACCCTTGTACTCTTGATCCTTGACAAATAACTCGCGAATTTTCTGGCGATAGGCTGGAGTTTCTAACTTATAAGCCTCATTGCCAAAATAAATTGCACTAAATTCTGTCATCCAAGGTTCGCTATTAATAGTACCGCTAAAACCATTGCGACCCCGCATCATCGTCGTATGCAACGGCGTACCAAACTCCACCACCATATAAGGCATATCGCCATTTTGACTCCACTCCGAGATCCATTCCTCCCGTTCTTGCAGCGGAATTATATTCAAGTAAGAATTTAGAGCATAAACATTTCCCGCCGCCCCGCCTTGGTGCAATAATACTGGTCTAGTTGGGTCATATTTCTGGACTGTAGCCGCCAAATCGTCCCCAACAGGAATTAATCGCTTCATGCGATCGTCTTCCACCTGACTAATCGTCCCTTCTAACTTCTTCTTACCAATCCGGCGCGGGTTTTGGTCTTCGCTATGTCCAAAAAAATTCGGGCTACTTCCCCACATTAAAACCGATGGGTGATTGCGGTAGCGGCGCAAATCCCTAACCATTCGAGGTTCCCAGACAGCCTTACCCGTTGGTTTGTCCCACATATCAGCATAGCCCTTAGAAGTGGCATCTAGGGCTGGTGCGATGATGGGAAAACCTTTGCGATCGCTGCGATCGGCAAACAGTTCCCGGAAGTGCCATCGACCCCTCTCGTCGTGATTCCAAGGCCACATTTGAGCAATATTGAAACCCGCCCAGAAATAACCATCAATCATCCTGTCGGCTGCTTCCGGGATACCGGGGCTCCAACCTTGCCACTCATCCTCTAAAAGTATTGGCCGCAGGCGAATCTCAGTCCCATTTAAGTAAAATTTCCGCCCTTCAATCCAAAACTCTCGGAAGCCGAAGGGTTGATTAAATTCAGCCTGAATGCCGCTACCCTTGACGAACAGCCGCAAGTTATATAAGTTAGGCTGACGGACATCCCAGAGGCGGGGATTGGCCCAATCCCAAACTGGCTGGAGAGTTTGAGTTCGCTGGGCTTGGACATTTGCCGAACTGGTGAATTCTTTCTCGATTTTGCCGTTTTGGTCGAGGATTTGGGCAACTAGCTGGACTTTACCGCTTTGGGCGACATCGATCAGTTCGATGTCCAGCTTGATTTGTTTTTTTCTGGTAGATGGCTGTACAAATACGTCGCTGATGAAGGGGCCAGGCGGAACGCTGAAAATTCGCACTTCCCCAATTAGTCCCCGCGATTGCAGTTGGGTTTTCTCCCTGTATATTTCCGTTGGGCCCATAATCACGGCTTTTTCTGTTTCGTCACTGACTGCGAGTACCAGAATTGAGATCGTGTTTTTCCCCGGTTTAACGGCTTTGGTGATATCCACAGTGCCGTAGGGCCAGGAAATTTGACCGCAGTTGATGCCATTGGCGAAGACAACTGCATCGGTACTAACTCTTGCTAAGTCGAGTACGATTTTACGTCCACCCCAATCGCTGGGAATGTCTATGGTGCGCTGATACCATGCTTTTGATAGGGTGTTGGCATTGAAATTTTCCCAGGCATTGCCATTGCCGCGATCGATTAAACCAGGTTCGTTCTCATTTCTTTCGTGTTGCCAGTTGCCGGGAACCGAGATGGTGCCCCAATTTACGGCGGAAGGAGGTTTGTCAGTGTTACCTATGGCTGGGGCAAATTGCCAAGTGCCGTTGAGATAGATTTGACTGGATTTATTGCTGAAAGTATTAACTTGGGCGACAGTCTGTTGCGGAAAATTGATTTGTGTTAAGGGAATACTGGCAAAATTAGGATTTTGAGCAAAATTACGATTTTGAAGCGATCGCCCCAGGAACCCAAAGACTATGACTGCTAAGAAAAATAGCCCTAGTATTTTGGTCAGCCTTTTGTTCATACTCAGGTTCCGGTTTTTGTTCCCCTCCCACTCGTCAGTTGAGCAGCGGGATTGATATTAAGAGCATAGCAATTAGCATTAGCATTCAGTAATTCCTGATATAGTCTTTTAAACTGCCTTCGGTAGACTAGCGAATAGCAATAACGATAAAAAACAGAATTTCTATGGATGCCGCAGCACTCTGGCAACGCTACCAAGATTGGCTCTACTATCACGAGGGGCTGGGATTTTACCTGGATGTCAGCCGCATGGGGTTTGATGGCCCTTTTTTTGAGGGTATGAAGCCCAAGTTCGATCGAGCTTTTAAGGATATGGCTGCTTTGGAGGGGGGCGCGATCGCCAACCCCGATGAAAATCGCATGGTTGGTCACTATTGGCTGCGAAACCCAGATTTAGCCCCCTCCCCGGAATTTAAACAAGAAATTGTTGAGACATTAGAGCAAATTGAGGCTTTTGCCCAAAAAGTCCACAGCCGCGATGTTAAGCCGCCTTTTGCCCCCAAGTTCACTGATATTATTTCCATTGGTATTGGTGGTTCGGCCCTGGGCCCGCAATTCGCAGCCGAAGCTCTTGCCCCAGATTTCCCGCCATTGGCAATTCATTTTATCGATAACAGTGACCCCACTGGGATCGATCGCACTCTCAATAAGTTAAAAGATCGACTCGCTAGTACCCTAGTCATCACGATCTCTAAATCTGGGGGAACTCCTGAACCCCGCAACGGCATGATTGAAGTCCAAAAAGCTTTTGCCGCCCAGAAACTTGACTTCTCTAAGCACGCAGTTGCTGTTACTGGTACTGGCAGTAAGTTAGACCAATTAGCCAAATCTGAAGGTTGGCTGGCAACTTTCCCAATGGCTGACTGGGTGGGAGGACGCACCTCGGAATTATCCGCTGTAGGGCTGCTGCCTGCCGCTCTGCAAGGCATCGACATTCGTGGGATGCTAGGAGGAGCCAAGGAGATGGACGATGCTACTAGGACTACGAATATCAAAGGTAATCCCGCTGCACTATTAGCTTTATCTTGGTATTTTGCCGGGAATGGGCGCGGCACAAAAGATATGGTAGTGTTGCCTTACAAAGATTCTCTGTTGTTATTTTCGCGCTATTTACAACAGTTGGTAATGGAATCTTTGGGCAAGGAGAAGGATTTAGACGGCAATATTGTTCACCAAGGTATTGCTGTCTACGGTAACAAAGGTTCAACTGACCAACACGCTTACGTGCAGCAGTTGCGAGACGGGGTGCCCAATTTCTTCGCCACTTTTATTGAGGTTTTGGAGGATCGCCAAGGGGTTTCTCCAGAAATAGACCCTGGCATTACTTCTGGGGATTATCTGTCAGGTTTCTTACAAGGAACTAGGCAAGCTCTTTATGAGAATCACCGAGATTCGATTACTGTGACGGTATCTCAAGTAAATGCCCGGACTGTAGGAGCTTTAATTGCTCTCTACGAAAGAGCTGTAGGGCTTTATGGTTTTCTTGTCAACGTCAACGCCTACCACCAGCCAGGAGTAGAAGCAGGGAAAAAAGCGGCGGCTGTGGTGTTGGATTTGCAACAGCGGGTTTTGGCAGTGCTTAAGGAAGAAGGGAAGCCCTTGTCTCTGGAAGCCTTGGCTAAAAAAGCAGGATCTCCTGACCAAATCGAGACGATTTATAAGAGTTTGCGACATCTAGCGGCAAATGGTCGAGGCGTGGTTTTACAGGGAAATTTAGCCCAACCTGGAAGTATAGCTGTAAGCTATCAACAGAATTAAGAATATAAAATTAAAAAT
>NZ_CACA01000358.1:0-23755 GCF_000180455.1 Kamptonema sp. PCC 6506 | reverse complement strand
CGCAATACAAGACGCTGCTAAAACCACTAAACCCTCATTTTGAAAAACAGCACAGCGTTCCATATACTGTGTTAAAGCAGGAGTTTTACCCTGTTTAAGATCGGCAACAACCTCTGGGGTTGAATCAAAGTTTTTGAGCCAATCATACTTCTCCACATAATTAAGAGTCAAAGCATTTTTCTCCAACATCCAGAAATCAATCCCGTACTGATTAATAAAGTTTTTTACTACTGCAATATCGGGACTATACTGAGCGCTAATTAACCCAAGAGCCTTCTCTCGAAATTGGCGATAAAAGCCTACTTGATATGGGATACCATATTCCCTGCCAATTAAAATAGACCTCTGGGAAAAAGTCGGCAAAAAATTCGCTTCTTCAGATAAAGATGCAATTAATGTATCTTTAGGTTGCTGCTGAAAAAACTCATATAAAGCTGGCATTCTCCCAGTTTTATACCCAACTCTGGGGAAATCGGGAACAAAGCAAGGATAGAGGAGAACTAAAATAGCAATTACTCCTGTTAAACCTAATGCAATTATAGTTTTGATTTGGGATCTACCCTTAAAAATGGGTGATGATGAGGGTGAATTTTGAATTAAAACTTTTGCCTCTGTTCCTGATGCCCATTGTAGCGCAGCATCTATGATTAAAGTTAGCGCGATCGCCGTCATAAAAACAATAATTATGCGGAAACTGTAGGAAGTATATCTATTAGGAACGTACAGCTTAAATAATACAGCATGAGCTAGAAAGAACATCGTCAATGATGCTAATAATAGCTGAAGTAAAAGCCAAATACCGCTTTTAATCTGCTTTACCAAAGGAAATGCGGAGGAAAATGGTAGCAGCAACGGAAACAGAAGCCCCGCACAGTGAGTTACAGGCGTAAATAAAGACTTAGAAAACATTCCAGTACCTTTACCTGTAAACCAAAAACTTTTAGGATGAAGTTCAAAAAATGGGATGCGTCCCCCTGGTAAAAACTCCCGCGATTGTCTTGCTTCTGCCACTGTAATTGTAGGGCCAAATTTAGAAGAATTTAAGGCAAAAGGCAACATTACAAAGAAAGCAACTCCCAAGCCTGTACCGCAAAATATGTAATTATTTCGCTCTGGTGATAGGCGCAAACTGCCATCTTTCCAGTGGAATAGTCTTAGAATTAAAATGCCACAGGCAATAAATACATATTGAGGATAAAATAGTCCTATTAGGGCAATTGTTGCCAAACAGGGTAAGAGTGAGACTCGCAACAAATAATATAAAAATCCTAGAAATATCGGATACAGAAAAGCTCTAGGTGTAGCTGAAGCTAAATCATCTGTGATCCACATACTTTGATTCAAAACTGAAGCAGCAATAAATCCCGCCATTGGTACTGGCAACATTTCCAGGCAAATGCTAAAACAGTAGTAAGTAGAGATTAATCCTAATATCATCGGCAAGATTTTATGAAATAAAAGGGGATTAATCCCTGCCATCGCCGCTAGCTTGTAAACTATTTTGTATCCTGCGGGAGCAACAGCTTGAAAATAGTCGGCAATTAGATCATTGGGAAATAAACTCGGATCGATAAACCGCATGATCCAGAATACGTGCTGTCTCGCATCGTCTTGCACAACGTACTCGCTACCGAAGGCTTCTTTGAAGCCCATAATGCCATAAAGTGCGGCAACTGTTAGGCTCAGGCTTAACCAAAATATTACTCGCGATCGCGATGTTTTTTCAAGTTGTGGGTAGTCATCCCCGAAATTTTTGTAAGCTTGCGATTAACAGGTGATACCAAATAGGCGATCGCTATGACAAAAGATTTCCCAAGCGCGAATTCCCATAAAACCAATACCTGCAACTGCCAAGGGCATCGCAGCGGCACCTAAAAGCGCGGCAATCGGGGGAAAGATCATACAGATTGTTAACAGAATACCAGTCATCACACCGCCAGCAATCCCAGCTTTGGCGGTAGCAGTGGCGACTTGCTGGACTAACTCTGACTGTGTAATTTTGCCTTCAACACACAACAGGGAGTTTTCTAAGATGGAAAATACTAACTCAATTACTGCTGCTGCGATCGCCCCTTTAATTGTTGCCCCAACGATTTCGACAACTGCTGCTTTAAAGGCAGCATCAGCTAAGACTTTCTTCGCGACTGCTAATTCTTCGGCAGTCATGTCTACACCACCACGCTGGCGATTTACCCAAAAATATTCAAAAATCCCATTAGCAGCTTCGTTTCCCCCTCCATTGACGTATGCTTGAATGTGACTCCAATCTTTATCTTGACAAAAATTGCGAATTGCTTCTGGCCCTTGGGCGCGAATTTGGGCGGGTATGGATTCAAATACTTTTGCTGCTTCTTGAACATTTCGCATTCCGTCGCGCATACCTGCCCTAGCAAATTTGAATTGCAACTGTGTTGGCAGGTTCTCAAAACGGATATTTTGGGCAACTTTGAAAGCTTCTTGAGTGGCGATCGCCCCAGCACCAACAATTGAACTTGGCGCTGATTCTACCCACGCCGTGACTACAGTTGCACTTTCCTGAACTTGAGCAGCGATTTGGTTAGCTAAGTTTTGGGTATCGGCAATAGTTTCTTGCACTTTGGTCGTTAGAAAATCGAGGGGATTATGGTTGATTTTCATGTCGATCTAGTATCGCAGTGATTGAATTATACTGACTATAACATTTCTATTCAATTTAGTCAATTCTCACCTGATTACCCCATAAATCTTGAGGCAAAAAAGCCCTTTCCATCGGAATGTGAGCAACTGGCTCAGTCAGGGTAAATTGTCCCTCCTCAATCCACGCTTTAAGTTCCAAAGCTACTTGACGGGAGAGGTAAAAACTAGCAAGGGGAGCCACTCTGACAGTTTTACCTTCAATAGTAATACGGCCTGTTTTGAGTTGAGCATAAGTAACTAAACCAAAGGTAGGACGCACCCGCCGAGGGATAGCAAAATCTACTACTGGTGCTACAATATCTTTGTCTTGTATGGCGCAACGGGCAACTACTTCTTCATTTAAAACTGGCAGCGGAATCCCAACTCCTAACATTATAGATGGGCCGTAATTTTTGAAGTAACAACCCCGTACCCATTTGGAGTTCATCTGTTTAGCATCACCAATTAAAGCTAGCGTAGCGGCGGGGCCAATGGGAGTGCGATTAGGAAGGCGTTTTTGTAGTGGGAAATGCTGCGTTCCTTCCCAGGTAACATAGCCGATCGCACCGCCCAGGAAAATGCGCGTACCGATACCCACAAGCTGTAAATCTGGGTCGTTTAGCAAGGGAGAAATGGCTCCAGGGTTGGAGTAGACGGCGTTACTGAGATGGGGTTGTAGGGGGCCGAGGTAGGTGTAAAGAGTGCGATCGCCTCCATTCACGCCCACGATAAAGTTTTGGTAGATGTTGCGGGGATTAAATAGGTAAAACTGGTTAATCGTGTCGCGGGTAATGGTCGTTTCAAAGGAGGCGCGGGGGTAACAGTCTGTGGCTTGGCCTACGGCTCGTAGTTGTACGGGTTTGCCAGCGATTAGGTCTTCGATGACGTGGCCGCCGCCCCGTTCCCGCGATTCTTCGCCGTCTTCGGCAACTTGGGTGGCTCCCAGGTAGAGGTCTACAGCCCCGAAGCCGGAGTAGGCTAAAACGCCATCTAGCCAGCAGGAGCGAATTTTGATCGGGGGGTCTGTGTGTCCCAGATTGACAATCGCCCCGGAGGATTCCATCGGCTCAAACGTGCCTGTAGTAATTACGTCTACTTCTTTGGCTGCTTGGGTTGTGCCGATTTCGGCGACTCTAGCTTTAAGTTCTTCTACTGTCCAGACTACGGCTTGCTGACGGCTGATTTTGTCGTTAATTTCGGCTATGGTTCGCATTAAGTTTAAAAGTAATTAGTAATTAGTAATTGGTAATTGGTAATTGGTAATGGCTAATAGCTAATTGCTAATGGCTAATTGCTAATTACCCATCCTCCCCATTTCCCTCTCTCTTCCTCTTTCCCTAGTCCCTAGTCCCTAGCCCCTAGTCCCTTCTTTAAAAACTTGTTCGGCCGTCACTTGCAATTCTGGAAAAGTTGGAGATATGATGCGATCGCTTCCCCGAAATTGACTAATTTGATACTCGCCGTCAACCAATTCACAGACACCGATTGTGGGTTGTTTGGGATTGCCAATAAACCGTTTACCGCCTAAGCCGAGATAGTCTACAATCCAGTATTCGGGAATGCCCATTTCTTCATAATCAGCAAATTTACTAAAGTAATCATCTCGCCAATTAGTGCTGACTACTTCAATTACTAAAGGAATTGAAATAGCTTGAGTAACCGTTGAAGCTTTATTCCACAGCGGTTCTGATGCTAAATTAGGGCGATTTAAGAGCAGAATGTCTGGCAAGTAGCCTGACTCTCTAGCGGGTGCTCTGACTAACGCTTGTTTGGGAATGAAATAAGGAAGTTTGAGTTTTTCGTACTCTACAACCAGCTTTGTTACTAAAAAGCCAGTAACTTCTTCGTGTTCTCCTAATGGTTGTGCCATCTTGACAATTACTCCGTTGTATAGTTCATATCGATGTTCGGAATTTTCTGGATACCAGTCAATAAATTCATCGAATGATACTGCTTTTTGTAAGGTTTGAATCATGGTGAGTGTTTCAGTTGCTTGGGATATTTATACAGTATAGTGCAATGTGTTGGGAAATTGGCAGGCAGGTTCGCCAAAGTGTACTATACAAACCAGAAAGCCAGTAAACCCGCCTCAGTTAATTTTTTTATGCTAATTTTTTATGAACCGGCGATCGCATTTTTATGTTTTAACTTTTTACTCCTGTTCATCATCATCAGGCAATTTTTCCATTTCCTCGGCTATTAATGTCTGAAAATCTTCTCCGCAATGAACGTTCAAATGAATTGCAGAAGAGAGCAATTCTGCGAGAATTTCGGCTTGTTGTCTAGCACTCAGGTGAGGTGACTGAAGCTGATAGATTAACGCTGTGACATTTTGGCATTCTGAGCCTAACTCTCTAATTAATGTACGTAGAGTAGAACTTGCAATAGGAAGGGTGCGATCTCGAATTTGCATAACATTATTTCCCTAATCGTTTTAGTGCTTGTTGAATACCTTTCTTAAAGGCGAAAATCTCAGTTTCCCAATGCTTAATTAAACCTTCATCGGGAGAATGCTTTTCAGATTCTATTCTAATCTTTTCTTGATGTTCAGCAATGCGCTTATTAAGCGAACGAATTGCTTTTTTGTGATTTTTATTGCCCATAAAATCCCAGAGATATCTACAGCTTAGCAGAGGATGGCGATCGCATTTCCCCAGTTCAGCTTGATTTCACTGGCTTGAGGGCTCTCCAGCCCAGGAGTGCTGCTAGGATAATGCTAGGGGTTAATATGGCGATGAGGGCGATCGCATTGCTAGAGGGTACGGATAAGCTGGGGCCGCCGTATTTGATGGTCAGGGAGAGAGCGGCGGAGAGGGAGAATATTTTGAGGATCGGGCTGATGTTGGTGTTCATGGAGGTGGTAGTTACTTGTATAAGCTGCTATTGAGATTATTATTGCAAGTATGTGTTGCGGCTGGACTGGCAGTTTGTAGATGGGGAGTGGGCAATCGCTTTTTCCCAACGAGGTGCGGATGAGATACCTTTACATCTTAGAATAGGTAGTACCCCAGCACAATTTAGCAGTATCAGGAGCGATTCAGAATGGACAGCAAAGAATCAGAATTAATAGATAAAATTCGTCAACAATTTGATAATGCCCCTTATCCTAGAATTCCCCTAGAGACATCTCCTAAGAATAACTATCAGACTCTCTATATCCATAATTTGGCAACAGCTTACTATATAAGAAATCAAAAAGTTATAGAAACCGAAGGAAAAGTTATTTTAGATGCCGGCTGTGGTAGCGGGTACAAATCGTTAATTTTGGCAGAAGCCAATCCCGGAGCCAAAATTGTGGGTATCGATTTATCAGAAGAGTCTGTTAATCTAGCCCGACAGCGCTTGCAATATCACGGGTTTGAGAATATTGACTTTCAGGCTCTGTCAATTGAGGAACTGCCTAGCTTAAACCAACAGTTTGATTATATCAACTGTGACGAGGTTCTTTATCTCTTGCCAGACCCAGTTGTCGGATTGCAAGCTATGAAAGCAGTTTTGAAACCGGATGGAATAATTCGGACAAACCTCCACAGTTCCCTACAGCGACGTTCTTTCTTTGCAGTTCAAAAAGTATTCAAAATCATGGGATTTATGGAGGATAACCCTAGAGAGATGGAAATAGAGTTAGCTAAAGAAGTTATACAATCTCTAAAGAATGACGTGGCTATTAAGGAAGCAACATGGAATTCTCCATCCGAAAAAAATGAAGAATGGATGCTGGCTAACTATTTGCTGCTGGGGGATAAAGGCTATACTATACCTGAAGTGTTTTCAGCATTAAGAGCTGCTGATTTAGAATTTATTAGTATGGTGAGTTGGCGGTTGTGGGACTTGACGGATTTGTTCAACGAGCCAAATAACCTACCTGCGTTTCTGGCAATGAGCTTGCCAGAAACTCCTGTCGAGCAACGGCTGCACCTATTTGAACTTTTACATCCAATCCATCGTTTGATAGACTTCTGGTGCGGTCTTCCCAACCAAGCTGAGTCTTTTTTACCAGTTTCGGAATGGACTGTGGCTGACTGGCAACAGGCAAAGGTGCATCTACATCCTCAGCTCAGCACTCCCCAGTTAAAAGAAGATTTGATTAAATCTATAGCTAACCAGAGTTCCTTCGAGATTAGCCGTTATGTTACTTCGCCAACCTTAGTACCGATTTTGATAGAGAGCGGTATGGCGGCTTGCTTGCTACCTCTGTGGGAGGGCGCGCAGCCAGCGATCTCCTTAGCGGAGCGCTGGCTCAAGCTTAGACCCGTAGACCTTGTAACCCTTGAACCTGTGAATCAGGATAGAGCCTTCAATGAAATCAAGGAACTCTTGATGAGCCTAGAAGTCTTTCTGTACGTGCTTTTGGAGCGTTCTTGAGAGTCCTGTACCTTTCACTGAGGCTGCTAAAAACATTTTTGTGGGCAGTGATATGAAGTTGATCGGAAGTGGGTAAGTTACATACAAGAGTTAGAAATCAAGCATCCCACCCTTCTAGGAGAAACAACCAATGAAAACTGAATTTAAAGCCAGATTCTTGCAACACCTCAATCAAAAAAGACAAGATAAGGGTTTTACCCTGATTGAACTGCTAGTCGTTATCATCATCATCGGTATTCTATCTGCTATTGCTTTGCCTTCCTTCCTCAACCAAGCTAACAAAGCCAAGCAATCAGAGGCGAAGCAGTACGGTGGTTCGATGAACCGCGCTCAGCAAGCGTCTTTCGCTGAAAGCGGTAAATTTATCGGTTTTGTTCCTGGGTTAGGGCTTGGCATTAAAACACAGACTCAGAACTACACATACTCTATTATCCCGGCTGCAACAGAGGCAGCTCCGACTCTTGCTACAGATACCACTGTGGTAGCAAATATAGCACACGGTCAAAGCAACGTACTCAAATCTTACTTGGGAGCAGTAGCACTAATTCAACAAGGTGGTACTGAGAAAACTAGCACGGCAGTCCTGTGCGAAAGTACAGCAGCAGGCGTTGCTGCGCCGGCGGGCGCAGCGGATGCTGCGACCATTGCTGCTGATAACATAAACTGTAATAATACCAGTTGGACAGTAGTGTCGAAGTAGATAGTTTCCAAGTAAGAAGTGTGTCAAAGTTAGTATTGTTCCTGCAAGCCTAATCTGAACATTGTCAAAAAGTGGGTAGTGTAAGCTACACTACCCATTGCTATTAAATGATGAACTTGCCTTAGATAGATATTCAGGGAAGATAAGACTGATATGCTACTATGACAACTTATTTACAAAATATTTCATCCAATAGTCCTAGTCATTGGCAGCAACAGGCTAATCAATATTTAATTCAAGGGAATTACAGTCAGGCTGCAAACCTCTACGAGCAAGCAATCGCAACGGAGCCGGAAATCAAGTCCTACTACTGGCACTTGGGGTTGATGTTGCTGTTGCAGGGGCAAGAAACAGAAGCTCAGACAACTTGGCTGCTGGGTATGGCAGAGGGCGAGCCAGAACTAACAGAAGAATGGACAGCAGAATTGGTTGAGGTGCTGCAAAAAGAAGCCGATCGGCGAGAGGGCTTGTCAGAGTACTCCCTTGCTTGGGCGATCCGGCAACACATCCGGGAAATAAATCCGGCAGACATTAATAACCTGTTGCGTGCGATCGAGCTTTCTATCCGGCTTGAGACGTTTACACCAGAGGAACTGACTTCTACAGGCTTGATTGAATTGCTGGAGTTGGAGCCAGGGATAGTAGTAGCAGACACGGTTCAATTGATGCAAGTGTTGCAAAGAGTTTTGGATTGTATTTCTGCACACCCGTCCGCTTTGAAGTTTGCAGAAACCTGTATAGCTCACGTCCACAATCCTCAAATTTATATTAACATTATTATTGCAACCTGTGTTGAACTTGGGTATATTTTAAAGTTACCTAGATTAGCAATAAACTATATTGAATTAGGTTTGCGTTTAGCTCCTGAGCAGCCAGAGTTAGTCCGCCACATGGCGAGTTTTTATCAAAATTTAGGTGAATTTGATGAAGGCATAAAAACAGCGAAGCTTTTCTACTCATTACAACAGAAAGTACCCGCCAAAGTTTACGCGACTCACTTAATTTTACGGGGGTTGATGAGTGCGGGCGGATATTGGTCTGAAGCGATTTCGACGCTCGAGCGCCTCCACTCGCTCTTAGAGTTGCTAATAGCTGAATGTCCGACCTCGCTACCATCCTCTACAGTCTGTGACTTATTTGTTACCAGCTTTTTTTTCCCCTATTTTCAGGACGATCCGAAAAATAACAGAAAAATAGGTAATCAATTGGCTCAACTGTGCCAGAGCAACGTTCAAAACTATGCTAAGGAGCAGATAGAGGGATACTTGCAGCGACAGTTAGTTCGCAAGAGCCTTGGTGTTTCTGGCAAGCCTCTGAAGATTGGCTACCTATCCCACTGCTTGAGGAGACATTCTGTGGGCTGGCTAGCGCGATGGCTGTTTCAGCATCACGATCGCGATCGCTTTCAAATTCATGGCTACTTTATCGGCTATAAAGAGGAAGAACACTTTTTACAAAACTGGTATGTCAATCATGTTGATAAGCCGTATCGCTGCGGGATAGTCAGCACAAATATTGCGGAGCAAATTGACAAAGACGAAATTGACATTCTGATCGAACTTGACAGTATTACTTTAGATGTGAACTGTGAAGTGATGGCAATGAAATCGGCACCGATACAAGTTACTTGGCTAGGTTGGGATGCTGTAGGATTGCCTGCAATCGACTATTTTATTGCCGATCCTTACGTTGTACCGGAGTCTGCTCAAGATTATTATAGTGAAAAAATTTGGCGCTTGCCCCAGACTTACATAGCTGTGGATGGTTTTGAAGTGGGAGTACCGACTTTACGCCGCGATCGGTTGAATATTCCGAGCAATGCAGTCATATACCTCAGCAGCCAGACTGGGTACAAACGGCATCTAGATACAGCGCGATTACAGGTGAAGATTTTGAAGGAAGTCCCTAACAGTTACTTTTTAATTAAAGGCGGGGCTGACCAAAATTCAATTAAAAAATTATTTAACCAGCTAGCAGAAGAAGAGGGTTTGGAGGGCGATCGCTTGCGATTTTTGCCAGCAGTTAGTTCAGAGGAAGTTCACCGAGCTAACTTAGGTATTGCCGATGTAGTTCTGGATACTTATCCCTATAATGGAGCCACAACCACTCTAGAAACTCTTTGGATGTGTATTCCCTTAGTGACGCGAGTCGGCCAGCAGTTTGCAGCTCGCAACAGCTACACTATGATGATGAATGCGGGGGTGACAGAGGGTATTGCTTGGACTGATGAAGAATATATAGAATGGGGAATTCGTTTAGGAAAAGATGCAGCTTTGCGGCAGCAAATTTCGTGGAAACTGCGACAGTCAAGGCAAACTTCTCCGCTTTGGAATGCTCAGGAGTTTACTCGCGAGATGGAAAAAGCTTATGAGCAAATGTGGGAAATTTATCTCCAAAGCTAGCATTATTGAATTGCCTTTCCAAAGGAGATGATTTCAATGACGTTGCTGCTGCATAAGAGTATTTTCAATCAAAAGGAGAAATTGACTGCTGATTGAGCGCTTGACTTGCCTGGAATAAGTCAACATCGCCATCACCAATGTAATCTTGAATTCTGACCACGATAGGCAGGGAACCTAGTCCTTGACTGACAAGCTCTGGAAATTGAGCCAAACTTTCAACGATATTGTTGGCAAAGTTATAGTTAGGGTTGTTGCCGTACTGCAAAGTTAAATACTCTAGTAACTCTAGAGCATAGTCGGGAAAATTCAGAAGATCGGCGAGGCAAGCTAACTTGAGAATTTTATCTGGTGTTTTTAAGGGACTGTCAAGGTCATGTTGAATTAGATCCCGAAAATAAAAAGCATCTCCCCAAAGCAATTGACCGCTTCTGACTGCTGAGCTAATAGGTGTTCTAGCGCGAAGCCGATATGCTGGTTCTAAATCAAATAGTGTAAAACCTTGTTTTCTAAGATGGGTGTCAATATCAGCAAACAGGGGCTGATCTGAGTATAAGTGTGAAAATTCTACTTCAGCCTGAACCGCTAGCACACTTCGTTTTAAGATTTCCGCAGCACCTTCTAAAACCTGAAGTTCTGCACCTTGAACGTCAATTTGTAGGAAATCTATTTCATCAATTCCTTCCTGGTGGCAAAACTTATCTAAAGTGGTGGTTTCAAGTTCCATACAAAAATCTAAGTTTACAAGTTCGGGTAGTCCAGAAAAACGCTCCAAGTAAGGTTCATTAGGTGGATAAAGCGAACTGCACATAGGATGTTGTGTAACATAAAGTGTAGACTCACCTACAGACTTTGCTAAAGCTAAAGGAATATGTTTTTCAGTCCAATTGACTTGTCGTACTTCAAGGTCAGCATTGGCCGCTTCGCAAGCATCTGCATCTGCATCAAAACCGTAAATAGTCAGCCGAGGGGCAAAAATATTCCATCCCTGGCTGCCGTAGTCATCTTCGCTTGTTAATTTACGACAGCCAATATTACAGAGTGTCATGTAAATCCGGTCTAAATGACCGCTTTTTTTCAAACTGTTGAGAAAAACAGGCATAAGGAATCCCTTTGAATTATGAAAATTTTTCGGATAGATTTAGAGATTATAAATCATTAAGATGGCTAGGTAAAGCGATGACATTAAGGTTTCCTTGCAAATCTTCAGCAGAATCTACAGGAAGCAGTTTTTGCAGATAAGGTTGATAGATAAATAATCGATATCCTCTACCTCTGAGATAATCAGCAGCAGCTAGATTGCTGCGTTGACCTACGTCGGTATTTTCATAAAGGATTGCAGGGGAAAATTCAGACAAAATTTTGTCGCTGCCAGTCAATACAGAGAGTTCATGTCCTTCTGCATCTATCTTGAGAAAATCTACTGTGCTTAGATTTTCTCGTTCAATTAGGCTGTCGAGAGTAAAGCAGGTAACATCTTCAAAGGTGCCCGGCTGCATTTTTTCAGCCGATTCGCCAACCACAATTTTGTTGAGTTCACTGGCCCGAAAAAGAGACAACCGAGCTTTTCCTTCGCGATCGCTCGCAGCGCCGGCGCAAACTTTCACCCAATCGAACTTACCGATTTTACAGCTTTCTTGTAAACAGCGAACGCAGCTTGAAAAAGGTTCGACTGCTAAAACACGACCCCTAGATCCTACGCGGCGAGCTGCACTAAAGGTGTACACCCCCACATTCGCACCCACATCTATAACCGTCATGCCTGGTTTGATCGAATTGCGCCAAAATTCCATTTCTTTTTCAAACCAGTCTCCTTCTGAAATCAATACTCCAGTCGCATAACTTTGGAAATTTGATTCAACCGCCAATAACATTTGGCCATCAAATGGCACGTAAGTGAAATAACTTTCCAAGTTTAATTCTGTCCATCTCCACTCTAGAGAATGAGTTTTATTTTTGTATAAATTGCGCGCATAATTTAGCCAGTAATTTGCTTTTTCTGTCTGTTCTAAATTTTTGTAGGCGAGGTAGAGTGCTTGCAAAATCGGTGCTGAATCGGGAGCTTTCTGTCTAGCGCGGTGCAGGTATAACAACCCTTCCCATAGATTGTTTATCAAGCTTGATATTCCCAGCGTTAAATTGATTGAAATGGAATCAGGGAAAACTTGAGATGCTAAGTTTTTGATGAAAATTCCTCTCGTGTTGTAAGAGACAAGTAGTGACCGACACAGCACTTCTGTCAACAACATAATTGCTTGAGTATAACCCTCTTTTGCTTGTATAATTTGAGTAATATTTTCGTTGCGGTAACTTCTCAAATTGTTATTTTTTTCAGGTAAATATACAATAGCGGGCTGAATGTTATTAACAGAGCTATCAGCATAGTGGAGAGTATCGATAAATGAGGCCAGTGAAATTTGACTGGATTCTAATATTTCTCCTGTCATGCCAAGCGTTACAGCAAGATGAGCAGTACAGAGAGGATGCTCCCGTAAGTCTACTCCTCTATTTAAAGCTTCTAATGCCATATTAAAATAGAGTTCTTTGACAGATAAGTCTGGACAACCTTCGGCTTGTATTAAGGCTACAACAGCAAAATTATTCAAATCTACTGCGGATAAAGGATTGTCCCAAGATGTAGTTTCAAGACTTGACTTTATGCCCAACCAAGTATTTAAATCTAGATTTGGACAATTTGTTTTAATATATTCTAAGTAGCAATCTACAGGTGATTGTTCTTGAAACTCTGTTTCTGTTTGAGGATTTGTCAGAGATTCTCGCTGGGGAGAAATGAACTTCCAATCTCCTGTTTCTGACTGAACAGCTCGCCTGTTGCTAAAGCTATCGACATCGCAGGAAGGGATGCTTTCTGCTTTGATGGCTGCGATCGCCTGTTCATTTTCGTTCTCCAGAGCAAGTTTAGCTTGTATTCTACCGAGTAAAATATCCCACTGCCTTTGCTCCAAATTTCTCACTAACGATATTTCGGCAAATTCAGTAACGTCTAAATCTTCTTCCATCAAAAGATTCATGGCAACGCCTGATAAAGCTAGATTTGCCTCATCCTCAGAAATGTTGGCAGTATCTATGAGTAATGTCATCTTCATTCTGTCAGGGTGAGTAGCGATCGCCCTAATCGCTTTTGTCAAATCTGTGCCAATAGACTCTTCTGATGCTGACCAATCTGGGAAAATGATTAAATTAATTTTCCTCAGCTTTAAAGCTGGGAAAGCAGCATCTATCAAAGTCGTGCTAACTACCCTTGCCATTTTTGACCAAGAAAACTTTTTGGCTTGTTCTAGTCCTTCTGCGATTAAAGCTCTGCGGACATTTGGCTTTTGTACCTCGCAAAGTGCCTTTGCAAGCTCGTTAAAGTCAGTATCGCTCACATATAAGGCTGCTTTACCAGCAACTTCAGGGATAGAAGCGTTAAGACAAGTAATGACGGGACATCCGCAAGCGATCGCTTCTAAAATGGGTAGACCAAAACCTTCATATTTTGAAGGATAAACGAGAGCAACTGCACCAGAGTAGGCGAAACTCAACTCGCGATCGCTGAGTTCCAGTATGTGAACTGCACTGCCTGATGTATATTCTCTAAACTCATCTTTAAATGGGAAACGTTTCCCCGTACAGACAATATCAAATGCTTGTCTTGTAGGAAGTTGACCAAAACCTTGAAAGAACAAATCTGTATTTTTATGAACATCTCCAGCACCCACCACAAGGAAATAAGGTTTGAATATCCCGTACTTGGTCTTAAAATAGCTAATTTCTTCTTGATTTGCTGGCGAAAAACTGCTGGCGACTCCACAATGAGCTACGGCGATCGACTCCTCAGCAATATTTGGGAAAAATTTGATTATATCGGAAGCGGTATTTTGAGAAATTGCAATATGAGCTGATGCGTGGTTAATAGCGCGATGCTTTTCTCGCCACATTGGCTTGTCCAGGTTAGCCCCCCATACTTCGGGAAGCATATCATAAGCCATGAATACAGAGGTTGTGGCGATCGGGGTTGTGTAGTAAGTCGAGATAAATAAGTCTGCTTCCTGTTCGTCACAAACTTGCTGGAGCATTTCGCGATCGGCATCTGTGCTGTCATAACTATAAGCCGGAACAGGACGGTAATTAATACCCGGTATTTTTGGTGCTGTTCCGGCGCGATCGAGCACAATTATATGCTTAGCAAAATCCTGATTCACCCACTCTTCTAAGAGCGATCGCCACACGCGAGCAATTCCCGTATTGTAAAGCTGGAAAAACACGCCGTCCACAATAATCGTAGGGGGCTGTTGGGCAAGCGCAGTTTGCCTTTGCATCTTTTCTGGCTGCACGAAATGCCACTCATTACTATCCTTTTCTCGCCGTGCGATCGGTGCTATTCCCAGTGCTTCTACGACATTAACCAGCGTTCCGTCTGACACCCAGGAAAAATAATTGCCTAGACGCACGGGAAAACTCCTTGCATCTTGCAGAGACATCCATTCTGTCACTGCATTTTTGTAACCGTAATAGCGTTCCTTAAAGCGTAGTTGCTCAGGTGTCACATAAGCAAAGTGTTGAAACACCAAGCCTAGCCTTTCTGTTTCTTCATGGAAAAAAGGATTGACAGTAGCAATATCCCTAACTTCACCGTCTGCCAAAGGCTCAACTAAGCAGGGGGGCGAATGTCTTTTCCACCTTGCTCCCGGTTTATACCTCCAAGTCCGCAACCATTCCTGCTGGGGGTGCTGAGAATAACATTTACGAGTGCTTACAGCTAGGTTTTCTCCAACAAAAAACCAGCACCAGTAGTAAGCTGCTGTTTTTTCTGGATGGTCTGTAAACATTTGCCGAACAGTACAAACCTGCTCAACAGTCCACAGTTCATCTACATCTACTTGCCACAGCAAGCACTCCTGATTAATGCTTTCCAGGGGTGCATTGACCATTTCTAGTTTTCCATCCCAGAAAACTCCCGCAGGTTTCCGATAAATTGTTATATTCTCTGGATAGAGCTGCGCTAGTTCATCTAAGTATTCTGTTGTCCCGTCCTTGCTACGGCCATGAGCGTGAAGATCGTCGGTAATCTGCCCGCCGAATTTCAGCATCCAAGCACTATCGTGTTTTTGCTCAGCTACACCCTCAACAATATGCCAGTGCCACTTGAAGGGCAGTTGTTTAAATACTTCTATGTGGTAGCGGATAAAAGGCTGACCGTTGAGGACGATTGTCAAAAAGTTAATTGGCATATAATTACGCAAAATCGTTTCGCTATTCCACGGATCGAAAGGAATAAGTTTTTGAGCGGACAAATGCGGACGAAAGAAATATTTGCCTTTTTCGTTGAGCATACAAGCTGCAAAGGAAAATGAGCTATTGGAAATTGCTGTGATATCGCACTGGCTCAATAAATAAAAATCTGGATAAAATTCTGCTTCCGGTAACTCCAAACCTAAATCTTTAGTCGTGACAGGATTATACTCCTCAAAATCACTTAAAACTTTTTCCGGTTCATCGCTGGCAATAAATAGTATTGGTTCGTCGAGGGTTTCCCACAAACCTTTTAGCCATTGTTTGTACCATTCGCTCAGCGCGATGAAGAAATGGCTGTAGCCGTAATCTCCCCGCCGCAAGTGCAAACCGATAAGGGTTTTGCCGCGCGATCGCAAACAATCCAACGCCTCCTTCATTTGAGTTTCTATTGCCGGCACAGGTTGGAACAGAGACCGAAAATACTCCTTGTGGGCTGCGTAATACTTTGTATGGTACTGAAAATAGCCCCAGAAATCCACATTTTTAAATATTTCTTTTGTATTAGGTATGCGAGCTTCTAAAAGGTTATTAGTTTCTTCGCTAATTACAGGTAAATGCTGAGATATCGGCGGCTCGTTGCATCCAAACAAATACTGACCAATCCAAGCTGGTGTCTCTACTCTCAAGTTATGTTCTTTTGCGTATATTGTCAAAAAAGCATACTGAAATATTTGATTGGCAAACCGCCCGTTTCTGCCAAGCGTGGACATTGTAATTACTGGCTTTTTCACATAAAACGCATCGCCCCAAGATGGATGGTATGGTGTTGCAGTTGCGGCGCGATCGAAACCATGAATCTCTAAAAAATCATCTATATCATCAATTAAAGCACATCCTTCATACAATTCTTCATAATTAACTTCCGTGTTAATTGCTTCTATGTGTTTAAAAAGGTTAGTTGCTCCCTGCAAAGCTAACAGCTCTGCACCTTGAATATCAATGTTTAAGATATTAAAATCAGCGGGATTTAGTTGCAGTTCTTGTAGTAGTGTATCAATGGTTCTTGACTCTAAAACTAAACGCTCAACTTCCTTTATTTCTGGATAAACCTTTTGATGTTCCTTCAAGGGTAAGATTGAACTGCTTTGATCCATAGAAGTTACATATAATGTGCTTATGCCATTGATATTGCTAATTACACAATTCACCGCTAGCACATTAGACAAACCAGCTATATTCGTTTTCAAACGTTCAAATACAGCAGGGTTGGCTTCAACAAACAGTACCCTTTCCACATTCATTGCTCGATATCTTGCAATTTCCTTGCCTTCGTGTGCCCCAATGTGAATAATGCCGCGCGGTGTAACAGAATGTTTTATGCAAAGCTGCTGCAAATCAAGGAGATTTCGTGCTTCACTCCCAATCAAAGCTGTGAACCTCTCATTCACGGCTAAAAAGTTGCTATACTCGTAATTCTCATATTCCGGTAAAAACTGGGGTAATGCTTGTAAAGCATTGGGCAGTATTTTAAAGATTGTGTAACGAAACTTTTGTAAACGCTCAAATACTTGTTTTAATGTGATGTTGGCATCGACAAATGTTCCACCATACTCAAACTGAATATAATCTACTTTGCCTTTTTGCAATAGGTTAGTTGCTCCATAAAGGACTTCTAACTCACCGCCTTCTGTATCAATTTTCAAGAAGTTTATTCGCTTTATGCCCATTGTTTGGACATAATCATCAAGGGTAGCTGTTAAAATACGAAATGGCTGAGGCGACTCAATATTATATTGTTTTTCAATGTCAAATCGGCGGTGAAATGTACTCCACCCTGAAAATTTTTCGTAATAATAAAATTCCCTAATTTCCGGTTGGTGTGCTATTGCCAAGTTGTTTAACACGAGTTGACCGCTTTTAATCGGTTCAGCTAGGTTTTGTAGAAGAGTGTGATATATTGGCGGTGCAGGTTCAAACAAATGGATTTGAACGTCAGAGCATATTTTTAATACTTGAGTTGTCCAACTACCTATGTTTGCGCCAATATCGAAAACCACATTACCTGAAGCAATAAAATTTTCTATAATTTTTAATTCATAGTTATTTATAGACTCTGCGTTATTAATACTATTAGCAGATGCGCCAGTGCTTTGATTCCTTTGTTCCTGTTTCTCGCTGCGTGTATTGCCTAAGCTGGTGTTCAAACCTTGGCAATACTGAATAATTAGTTCTTTGGCAAGTGCCGGAACAGCAATAATAACATCATCAACAATTACAATATACCGGCTGTTTTTTCCTGAATTCAACAAATTTAAAACTGCACTAATATCCGGCCATTGTTGAGGTAAATGGGGCTGCGGTGGAGGAGATAAAAACAATCTGGCATCATCAATAAAAATAAAGTGTTCGCAGTCGGAGCAGTTGATAACTTCGATTTCTGCTATTAAGGGACACTCATCCCTTTCCCCATAAGTTAGCCCTCCGCTCCAATGAGCGTCAAGCCAGAATAAACTCGAGCTTTCAAGCTGTGATACTGTACTATCAAGAAGGTTTCTGCTATCACCATACAGAAAGTCTATGTTTTTGATATGACAATATTTTTCTGTAACTTTTTGATAAATGTCTTGAGAATACTCTATTGTAAAAACTTGTTCAAATATTTGGCTTGCCCAGTATGCTGTATGACCTTGATAAGTTCCTGTTTCAATAAAATTATTAATCCCGTAAACTTCTTTCAGTTTGTATATAATTTCGGTCGGCGGCCCCATGCGTATTATGCCCATATTCAATCCTTTATGAAACTAAATTAGCAATTTGAATTATGAAGAACCATTTAATTTAAAACTTATCAATTTACTGTAATAATAAAGAGTTATCGATCCTCGCCTTTCACCCCTCTGCCTAATCTTTCTCCTACTTCCCCTTCACCCGCCCCAACAATACCTTATAATCAGCCCGATCGCGATGCAACTTCACCAACTTCTCCAAAGGCTCAACAGCGCCCTTGTTATTCCCCATCCGCATCCGCACATCCGCCAACCCCTCCAAAGCCGTCTGATTCTCCGGTTCCCGGTGCAAAACTAACTCATAACCCCTTTCCTCATCAGCCAAGGATAATTCTTTAACAGTCTGAGCCGGAACAAGTCGCGGCCGATTCAAACCCTCTAAGAAAAGCTTACCAATCCCAAAAGCCGTAGAACCAGCAAAGGAAACAATCGACACCAAAACAAAAATTTGCTTAACCCGCTGACTCCGCATTTCGCGGGCTTTATCGTATTTTTTGCCTAAACCTTCCATTCACAATACCATGCGATCGCTACCAACTCGGCACTAACAAAGTACCTATCTCTATGCTGCCCAACTCAGAACCAAAAGCGATCGCGCCTCACCAATTTAAAATTTGATATTAGTCCTTCGGACTATATACCACAAAGTTAAATATTTGTCAACTATTTAGCCAACTAGCTAAAAAAGAGTAGCGATCGCCCCTATATTACTGCACCTCGATCGCGAGCTTGAGTCACTACCTCACCCTCTACTCAATTTCTAATATTTAAACTTTACTCTACCATCTGCTTGCGAATCTCCAGATAGCGGTAAAGATATTCCGACACAATACCGTGTAAAAACAAATCGCGAGCTGCATTAAAAGGACTATTTGGTGCCAGAGGTTGACGGTTCCTAATCACATGATTCCAGTCATAATTATCCGTAATTTGACTGATATAAATACCAAAGTTCTCATCTAACTGAAGCGAGATTACTGCCCGCGCAAACTCGTCGCTAGTTAAACAAAGAGAATAAAACACTTTAAACAACTCAATCGCAGATTCCAAATCTAAAACCCTGAACCAGCGGCGTGTATTAAAATCAATTTCTACTTCCGCAGGTTGAATGCTATCGTAGTTAACTCCGCGCTTTTTAATTTCCTGTAACCAATTAGGATTCTTTTGCATTGCTTGATTGTAATCCCAAACAAAATTATAGAGAATGAGGTCATGTTCCAAAAAAGCATTATTAGCTAAATCGTCAACACTACGCGGATAGAGATTTGATTTCTGAATCTGCGGATCTGGGCCGTTATCAATCAAAAAATTGACAATATTGGAACCGAGACAAATATGCCGCACAATCAAATAACAAGCTTCAGGAGAAACAAAGTTATTCAAGAAAAATGCAGCCGACTTGTGCATTAAAGTGTAAGCACTAAATTGAAAGGGAAGCAAGCGCTTCACCGTCATAATTAAAGCCAGCAACAAGTTCGCAATTATCTTAATAGGAATTAGTAAATAACTGCGAGTCCAGTTGTGTAAATCCCGAATCATGTAAGATTTCGCTACTAAATCCACAGGGATAGACTGATCGACAAAAAGCACGTCCCAATGATTAGGATTTAAGCGATTGTAAGGTTGAGGACTGTAGGGCAAATTGCTCTTAACTTCTGTTAGATTTTCAGTCTCTTGAGGTTGAATAATTTGCATTAGCGAATTTCCTCCAGTTGCAGTAAGTATAAACGAGCAGTGACTTGAGCGGTTTTAACAATGCGACGGGCAATCGCGTCTGTCATCCATTCTGCATTAATTAATTCCTCCAACTTACCAAGATGCGATTCATCATTCACTCCATGATACGCTAGAAATGACACTTGATCTCCTCGCAAACCCAGGGTTTCTTGAATCTGTTTCGCCCACTTGCCAGCAAGCTGATTCCCTAACCCTTCAATAATAAATATACTCCCAATTAAGTCTACTGGATTTTCCTGGGAGGCTTGGTGAAAGATAAATGCTGATAAAGCTTCGCTACCAATATTCTTTTCACTTCCTACAATTTCCGCCAATTCGCCGCCAACGGAAACGTAATTTTGCTCTAACATTTGAAAATCTCGGTGCTCGTCTTGAGCATGGCCAATAAATGTAGAGCGGAGGCGAAAATCAGTCATGTAAGAAGCAGCACGAGCAATCCAACGAGCTCCTTCTACAACTTGCGGCCGGAGATTTCGCAACAGAGCTTTATAATCTTCAATGGTAAATTCTCCGCTGTTTAATTTCCGTAGAATTGGTACGGAGCGCAATTTCCGCTCAAATTCTAGCCAAACTAATGCTAATTCTCGCAATAAATAGGCTTGAGGAGAATCAAGCCGTGCAGGTTTAAAGCTGTCAAGGGGAGAGCTGACAGGCAATTCAATTAAATCAACACTTGCGGTAACTTCTGGGGAATTTTCCACAACGGTTAACATCATATAAGCAGTAGTAAATCGACCGCTTTCTGGTACAAAACAAAAGATTTTTTGTCCGGGCTGCAATTTGCCAGAATTAAAGAGTTCTTCCAGCATTAAGTAAATCGAAGCACAACCTGTATTTCCCCTGGTATAAAGGTTAGTAAACCATTTTTCTTCAGGAATCATACAGTCTGCTTTTTCTAGCAGTTCCACAATTTGCCCCCGGAAGAAGTGGGAAGAGTAATGGCAGAGCAACCAATCAATTTCCTGGGGGTTAACGCGGCCTGCTGCAATTAACCGCAGCCATCCTTCTACTCCTAATTTGATCGCATTATCTAGCAATCGAATATTCTGGCGCAAGTCAAAGGCTGCGGCTGCGGCTGCATCTGCGTATGAGGGGTAATCTAACCAGCTTGTTTTTGAGTTTTCATTCTCTAACCCGGCATACATACAAAGAGGATAAGCATTAGCGTGAGAAATTAGTTCAATCCATTCTATTTTTAAACTAATTCCTGTAGTAAGAGGGTGATTTTGTAACAAGAATGCGCCTGCACCATCGGAGAGCATCCAGCGCAAAAATTCGGTGTCAAAGGGAAGAGATTTACCGGATTTAACTGACGTTTGGGTTTCAAATTTAGTGTGTTTGAACAAGCGAGATGCGAACTCAGAAGCAACCGCAAGTGCAGTCCGCCTTTTGCCTAATTGTAGTTGAGAAGCGGCGTAGTTTAAAGCGGCTATTCCCGCACAGCAAACGCCTTGAGTTGAAACAATTTCTAGAGGAGGTAATTCTGGCAGTTCTCCATGTACTATGCTAGCAAATCCAGGTACTAATAAATCGGGTATGGTTGTAGCGCAAGCAAGCAAGTCAATGGTAGCTGGTTCGATATGGGATTTTGAGAGTGCATCCCGCACGGCATAAGCCGCCATTTGACTGTTAGAATAGAGAGTTGTTTGTTCCTTGCTAATGGCATAATAGCGCTGTTGAATGCCATTGCTTTTGAGAATACGTTGTCTGACTTTAGAGGGGCGATCGGCAATTTTTCCGAGATAGTCTTCCATCTCATCGTTGCTGACAGGTGAGCCTGGTAAAAAATTGCCGATGTAATTAATGTAAGCGTACTGCACGGAGAACACCTCTCAAGTTACAAATTAAGTCTATGTTAAACTAGGCTCGTAAAAAGTAGGTAACAATAATGGATGAGTTAAGCTGTGAAACGCTGCTAAGTTATTGTGATTCTGATGATTATGCACTGCAAGTAAAAGCACTCATAGAGCTTCCTCGTACTGATTTTTATGAGGCTGTCCCCAAAATAATAAGATTGCTTAAGTCGCCTGAGTCAGGTATTCGCTCGTGTGCGGCTGAGGCTTTAGGGTATATGGGAATAGAAGATTTAGAAACTGTTGGCCCTGAACTAATGATTTTACTTGAAGATCCAGAAGAAATGGTTAGGTGTGAAGCAGTCGAAGCTCTTGGATCGCTTGGTTATACTCCTGCATTTGAAGCTATAAAATCTTTGCTAATAAGTGACTATTGGTGGTTAGTTCGTGCATCAGCAGCAGAAGCCCTTGGGTATTTAGGAGAACCTGAAGCTTTAGAAACTCTAGAGCTTTCACTCTCTAATACTAATGAATACGACCCAGTACGATGTTATGCTGCTAATTCTATTGGTCTTTTAGCCACGCCGCAGATATTACCCAAACTAGAAGACTATCTCAATTCAGAGCTTCCTCTCAGCATAAAAGCTGACTTAATGGGAGCAATTTACCACCTTGGTAGGAAAGAATATCTCAATTTGTTGTTGGGTTTATTGAAGGATGCTGATGAACTGCTAGCAATCGGCATCTTCAATATTTTAAAGGATTTGAAAGAGCGAAAGCATGACTCAACACTTGCTGAGGATGCACCCGATATAGGCGAAATATTGAGCGCGATCGCGCAACGCTTTCCCATATTGCAATATAATGTTAAACAACTTATGGCACACTAACTCCCAAAAACAGACAGTATAGAAATTGTCTAAGCTCTTACGCATTGAAACTGTATTATATATTGGTTTCTATAGCCTAACCCCCTCACCCCTCACCCCTCCACCCCCCCAACCCTCTAACCCTTCTTGCCTGTAAGGGAATGGAGAATAAGTCGATGAATTAATATACCAATTAAATGCGTAATAGCTTATCCACAAAAAAACTCGACAATTGCCGAGTTTTCCTGTTGTGCCCTGAAGCGATTTAGGTGCCCACCCCCCCACAGAGTTAAGACACCGTAGAACTCTGACTGACTTGATAGCAGCCAGATTGCAACAAAAGTACAGTTAATTCTGACCAAACCTAAGAGGATTTTTGGTTGCAGATATCAAGAAATCTTCACCAATCAAACACCTAAAAAGAGTTTGGCTCAGAGCAACTGTTTCCCATAACACCTATACTTATTGTCACTCTTTTTGTTGAGCCAGTAAAGTTTTTAATTTGAAGAGTTGATAAAGTTAGCTGACCTTTTACTTAAAGTTATTGTGAATACCTCAAAATCTTTGAGATGGGCGATCGCGTAGTGGCTGCTAAAAATTAGGTGCTACTGTTACCGATCGCGATAAGATTACAAAAGTTAACATTTCCCTTAAACCACCGATTTTAGCAAATATGCCAGTAAAAGTTGGAGAAACTGCACCGGATTTTACCTTGCCTTCTCAAACAGGCTCACCAGTCAGCCTCAAGGACTTTCGGGGCAAAAAATCAGTTGTTGTATATTTTTATCCCAAGGATGACACCCCTGGATGCACGGCTGAAGCCTGTGCTTTTCGAGATAGCTATGAAGTTTTCTCGGATGCGGGTGCAGAAGTCATTGGCATCAGTGAAGACTCACAGCAATCTCATCAGCAGTTTGCAGCTAAGCATAACTTGCCTTTTACGTTATTAAGCGATGCGGGAAACAAAGTTCGGCAACTTTATGGTGTTCCCGCCACTCTTTGGGTACTCCCTGGTCGAGTTACTTATGTAATTGACCAGGAGGGAGTTGTACAGCACATCTTTGATTCGATGCTCAATTTCAAAGCTCACGTCGAAGAAGCTCTTAAAACTCTGCAAGCGATCAAAAGTTAGCATAGGGAGCGGGGGAGCGGGGGAGCGGGGGAGCGGGGGAGCGGGGGAGCGGGGGAGCGGGTGAAGAGGGAACAGGGGGAG
>NZ_CACA01000359.1:0-31506 GCF_000180455.1 Kamptonema sp. PCC 6506 | reverse complement strand
TCTTCCATCGTTCAGAAACCATCTGAAATGTAGTAGACTCTGCCTGACACCATATTTGCCCCGCACTTTACAGATTTCAGATGTCGCACCATCTGTACCACCTGGTTGCCTTTCTCGTTTCAGCGATAGTAGTCCTGTCGAGTACGCCGCTTGTCAAAAAAATTGGCATAGCTAGCGGTCGCGTGGATCACCCTGGTGGACGCAAAGTACACGATCGCCCGATGGTGCGTTTGGGAGGTGTGTCTATTTTTCTAGGCACATTAACCGCTTTGCTAATTGTCTGGTGGTCGGGAGGCTTTCTTGATGCCACCGGACAAAATCTCAACCCCCAAGATGAGTATGAAATCTGGGGCGTTACCATCGGTGGTCTTGCATTTTTCTTGATCGGTTTGGCAGATGACTTATTTTCTCTCTCTGCCTTCACTCGCCTGCTGATGCAAGTCAGCGTTGCCAGCATTGCCTGGTGGGTTGGCGTGCGGATCGACTTTCTGACAATTCCGACAATGGGACTGGTACCCATTGAAATCCTCAGTTTACCCGTGACAGTAATTTGGCTAGTTGGTATGGCAAATGCCATCAACTGGATTGACGGTTTAGACGGTTTGGCCGCAGGGGTTTCAGGCATTGCTGCCGTAGTGATGCTAATTGTCAGTCTGTTCATGCACCAACCGGCCGCCGCCTTAATTGCTGCTGCCTTAGCTGGCGGTTCCCTGGGATTTCTACGCTACAACTTCAATCCGGCCCAAATTTTTATGGGAGACGGTGGTGCCTATTTTATGGGATTTACCCTAGCTGGAGTGGGAGTAATTGGCTTAGTTAAAACTACTGCTGTCACCTCTGTTTTGTTGCCGTACTTGATTTTAGCGGTGCCAATTTTGGATATGTCGGCTGTAATTCTCGATCGCTTGCGTAACGGTAAGTCGCCATTTATTGCGGACAAACGCCACCTTCACCACCGACTGCTAGAAGCAGGACTTTCGCAGCGATTAACGGTTTTGTTTATTTACTCCTTAACTCTGTGGGTAGGAAGTTTAGCCCTAGCTTTTTCAGGAATTCCTAGCGGCTTAGTTTACGCCTTGAGTGCTACAGGCTTGCTAGGGTACACAAGCTGGAAAGTCTGGAGACACGCGGCTAAAAATTAATGACAGTTAACTATTAACTGTTAACTGTTAACGGTTAACTGTTAACTGGGAAGGAAAATGATCGTAATTTAAAATCAAATTTCGGTCTAATACCAATTCTTGAAACTATGACTACAGATAGTAAATATTCAAATTATAGACGAGAGTATAATATCAGAATTTATCTGTAGTGGGCATTTCAGGAAAGCTGTAGTACCAAGGATGTGAATGGTCGAGGTTAATAGAGCTTTCATTAGTTTGTCGTTATTAAGACAATTGCCGGAAAATCCCGTGACTTTAGCCCGGGAATGAAAGGCAATTGCAGAATTTATTTTGCCGTGATAAAGAATAACCTAAATTTTCCTCAGATTGACCTGTCTGGGTTAACACTGCTGAGTTTCCTACCTACCGAACTTTTTTGAAACAGGCCTGCCCGATCCTTGGCTAATGTAGGGAGTTGGTCGTAGAGCTTGCCAACGATCGCCTCGTAAGCAGCCTTAGCGCTGATGCTGTCGAAGATAGCGGGCGATTGCCCCATAATACCTAGAATTTACTGTCAAAATTCCAGCTAAATATTAGGTAATTTGGCTGCTCTGTATACCCCAACCAAAGACCCTAAGTTATTGTTCCTTCAGCTATAATTAAAAATTAAAACTGGAAAAAATCACCCATTTTTAATTTTTAATTTTTAATTTTTAATTCTTCCCGATGGTTGCTGAAATTATTTGTGTTGGTACAGAGTTACTGCTAGGCGATATTCTCAATAGCAATGCCCAGTTTTTAGCGCAGCAATTGGCAAGTTTGGGGATTCCCCACTACTACCAAACTGTAGTCGGGGACAATCCAGAACGGATTAAACAGGTGTTAGAGATAGCAATGGGGCGATCGCAGATCCTCCTATTTACAGGCGGCCTGGGCCCAACTCCCGACGACCTCACAGTAGAAACCATCGCTGACTTTTTTGAGACTCCCCTAACTGAACGTCCCGAAATTATCGCAGACATTGAGCAGAAATTTGCTCAACGGGGGCGCGTGATGAGTCCTAGCAACCGCAAACAAGCTTTAATTCCCGAAGGGGCTGATATTCTACCTAATTCTAGCGGTAGTGCTCCTGGGATTATTTGGCAGCCCCGCCCAAACCTAACAATCATGACTTTTCCGGGAGTACCTGCGGAAATGCACCTGATGTGGCAAGAAACTGCCGTACCCCATCTGCGGAATCAGGGATGGTGCAGCCAAATAATTTACAGTCGCACTTTAAGATTTTGGGGGATAACAGAATCAGCTTTAGCAGAAAAAGTAAATGATTTTTTTAACTTAGCTAACCCTACCGTCGCTCCCTACGCTAATCATGGTGAAGTCAAGCTGCGAATCTCAGCTCGCGCCGAGTCAGCAGGGGAAGCTACAAAATTGATTTTACCAGTAGAGGAAAAGTTGAGACAGATAGCTGGACTTGACTGTTATGGTGCTGACAGTGATAGTTTAGCGTCAGTTGTTGGTCAACTATTGCTAGATGCAGGTGAAACTTTGGCTGTGGCGGAGTCTTGCACTGGTGGCGGGTTGGGAGCGATGCTGACCAGTATAGCTGGCAGTTCTAACTACTTTTTAGGGGGAATTATTTCCTACGACAACCGAGTTAAAGTAGGGCTATTGGATGTTAATCCAGAAGACTTAGCTAAATTTGGCGCGGTAAGCCGTACAGTGGCAAAACAAATGGCTGCGGGAGTGCGATCGCGCCTAGAAACTACTTATGGTTTGAGTATTACAGGAATTGCTGGGCCTGGAGGAGGGAGTGAGGATAAACCAGTGGGATTGGTTTATATCGGTTTAGCGCGGCCTAATGGTGAAGTAGAAGCTTTTAAATATCGCTTTGGTACTCTGCGCGATCGCAACTGGATTCGGAATCTGAGCGCCTGTACAGCCCTCGATCAGTTGCGGCGAAAACTCTTAGGGTGACTCCTGTAGGGCCCTCGACCAATTGCGGTAAAAACTCTTAGCGCGACTACTTACTGCTAAAGAAAATACGCGCTACAAAGCGATTAATGGGTGAAAAAGAAAATAGCAGAGATGTAGAGCAATTTGCAATAGGTGCATTTCGTTAAACTGTGATTGATAGGGATTCTATCAATCATAGTTTCAATCCCTAATAGGGATTTATTTAAGTTGAAAGCATCGGCAAGCAAGTGATTATGATAAAGAACTTTGATGTTTCAATCCCTAATAGGGATTTATTTAAGTTGAAAGGTTAACCAAGTTTAGAGGTAAAGATCATGGCTGATAGTTTCAATCCCTAATAGGGATTTATTTAAGTTGAAAGGTAATAGTGGCCTTGCCAAGGGCCTCAGCGTCCGGAAACAGTTTCAATCCCTAATAGGGATTTATTTAAGTTGAAAGAACAAATAAGCTTAGCGCTCCTGATATAGATAAATGGTTTCAATCCCTAATAGGGATTTATTTAAGTTGAAAGAAACACCAGTTCAACGTTGACTATCAATCAATTGTTTCAATCCCTAATAGGGATTTATTTAAGTTGAAAGATTGCACCAATTGAGGCAAAAGTACCGCAGAAAATAGGTTTCAATCCCTAATAGGGATTTATTTAAGTTGAAAGAAATCGTCGAATTTGTTCTTTTCTCAGCTTTTTGTTTCAATCCCTAATAGGGATTTATTTAAGTTGAAAGCCTTTACTTTTTCAAGCGCTTCTAGTGGGGTCAAGGCTTCGTTTCAATCCCTAATAGGGATTTATTTAAGTTGAAAGGCCCGACCTCTGGAAGCCTTGCTGTATTTGGTTTTCAAGGTACAGTTTCGTGAACCGATCATCAATATACCGTTTCAGCCACCGACTTGTCAAGAGGCAAAAACAAAAAAAGCTTCAAACCCAATCACAGCAAATATTACAGACTTTGCGGGAATCACCTTCACCATCCCACGCACCTCAAAACCTTGCAGCATAAGCGATTCAGCCCCAAAAATTTACACCCTAAAAAAAACACCTACCGATTCCCGCAAAGCCATCCCTCAACAGCGCCCATCCACCATATAACTCATCAGCCAATTAGCCGCCGTCGCCCGACGAGTCTGCCGAGGCCCAAACTCCCCAATTTTGTAGCCCTTAAAACCCAACTTTTCCTTAAGCAACTGCTTATTCTCCTGCGGAATCGAACGAGTCAGCTTAACCGTCGCAGGGCGAGACTCTATAAAATCCGGCGGTTGTGGATATTCATCCCGCCATACCTGTGGAACATTAGCGTTATTCCAATTACCGTCACCGTCGCAACGATAGCCCAAACAGTACCAAACTAACTGATTGACAGTAGCATCGTCTATTTCTTCGTTAATAATTGCCCAAATAGTTTCGATAGTGAGTGGCAGCAAGTCAGACATAATCTGGCACATTACAAATTAGAAAAGTCTAATCTCGATTTTATGCGAACTCTTGACAATTAAAGTAACTCCTAAGAGATATTTTACTCTATTCAAGCTGAGATAGAACAGAAAAGGGGTTCGTATGCTGGGGAAAATGCAATGCCTGCGGACATCGGCTTGCAGTTCGACTTCGGCAAGCTCAGGGCAACGCAAGCTCAATATCAGTAAGCTCCCTGAGCTCTGCCGAAGGCCTAAGTCAAATGCTATCTAGACCTACGCATTGTCCCGCGAATCCCCTTTATTCTCAAAGTCAACTAAGCTTTCAAAATTCCATCCTTTTCAGCCATCGATAGCATCAAATCAATGACGCGGTTAGAATAACCCCACTCATTGTCATACCAAGAAACAACTTTGAAGAACTTAGAATTAAGTCCAATTCCGGCTTTCTTATCAAAAATGCTGGAACGAGCATCACCTCTAAAATCCATTGAAACTACTTCATCTTCTGTGTAGCCGAGAATGCCTTTCAATTCACCCTCAGAAGCTTGCTTCATTGCTGCACAAATCTCATCGTAGGTAGTTTCCTTTGCCGTGCGAAAGGTAAGGTCAACTACCGATACATCTGGAGTCGGTACGCGAAAAGCCATCCCGGTAAGTTTACCTTTTAATTCTGGCAATACCAAGGTGACAGCTTTAGCTGCACCTGTAGAAGAGGGAATAATATTTTGCGAAGCGCCGCGTCCGCCGCGCCAATCTTTCTGACTAGGGCCATCTACTGTTGGTTGAGTGGCAGTCATCGCGTGAACAGTTGTCATCAAACCTTCTTCTAAACCAAAATTATCATTAATAACTTTGGCAATCGGAGCTAGGCAATTAGTGGTACAGCTAGCATTAGAAACAATGGTATCTTTAGCAGGGTCAAAATTGTGGTGATTAACGCCTACTAAGAATGTCGGTACTTTTTCAGGATCTTTTGTGGGTGCGGAGAGCACTACTCGTTTTGCTCCACCAGCTAAGTGTTTTGAAGCTCCTTCAGCATCAGTAAATAACCCCGTAGATTCTACTACATAATCAGCACCTAATTTGCCCCAAGGTAATTCCGTAGGGTTTCTAATCGCAGTACAGGGAATAAAGCGCCCGTCAATAGAAATGCCGCCTTCTTTGGCTTCAACAGTACCGGGGTAAGTGCCGTGAGTTGAATCGTATTTGAACAAATAAGCTAGGTTATCTGCCGGCACTAAGTCATTAATACCAACAAACTCGATTTGGGGATTATTGATGCCCGCGCGGACTACTAAGCGTCCAATGCGACCAAATCCATTTATACCAACTTTTAAGGTGGCCATGATTAAAATTCCTCTGGAAATACCGTCACTCGCTCTAAAAAGTGCGAATCACGGGTTACAGATTAGCATAGTGGTTGATGGCTTCCAACCCTTCTTTTTTATGTCTTAAGGAAGAAGGAAGAAGGCAGGATTTAGCAATATAGCAACCTTCTTGGTAGAAGGAAGAAAAATCTCCCCAATCTCCCCCTGCTCCCCCCGCTCCCCCTGCTCCCCCCGCTCCCCCCCTCCCCCCGCTCCCCCGCTCCCCCCGCTCCCACTGCCCAATGTTTCACTGAATAATGTCTTTAGATTCTTCATTTTTGGCTCAAGTGCGCGGCTCGGCTGAGCAATTGACACAACGATTGGATCGCTTTTCCCAGGCGCGAGTCTTAGTGGTGGGGGACTTAACTCTTGATGAATTTCTCACAGGCCAAGTCGAGCGCATTTCCCGCGAAGCGCCTGTCTTGATTCTGCGCCACGAAAATACTAGGCAATTGCCCGGAGGTGGCGCAAATGCTGTCTATAATCTTGCTAAACTGGCAGGCCAAGTTAAAGTTGCCGGTTTAGTGGGTAAAGATGACCAAGGACGGGCTTTATGCCGTATTTTTGAAGAGGCGGGAATTGATATTACTGGCATTTTGATCGATCCCAGCCGTCCGACTGTTACGAAAACTAGAATTTCTGGCCATGCTCGTCAGTCGGTGACTCAGCAAATTGTGAGAGTCGATCGCAAGTCGGATGAATTGCCCGATTTAGACTTACAGTTACAATTAGCAGAGTATATCCGCCAACAGTTGGATACTGTCGATGCTGTGGTTTGTTCAGATTACGGAGATGGTGTTTTGACTGCGGCGGTAATTGAAGCGGCGGTGTCTCACCCTAGAACTATTGTAGATGCTCAGACGGATTTGAATCGCTATGCGGGAGCGACTTTATTTACGCCTAATTTACCGGAAGCTGAGCAGGCGGTAGGATATGCAATTAAGAACTCTACAACTTTGGTGAATGCAGGGCGCGACCTTCTGAATTTAACTCAAGCTCAACAAATGTTGATTACTCGCGGCGAGGAGGGAATGAGCTTGTTTGAAAGGATGAAGGATGGAGAAATCTACCAGCAGGATGTCCCAGCTTTTAATCGGACGGATGTATTTGATGTAACGGGTGCTGGTGATACAGTGGTGGCAGCTTTGACTTTAGCCTTGTGTGTTGGTGCGTCTGGTTGGGAAGCTGCTGTTTTGGGTAATTTGGCCGCGAGTATTGTGGTACGTCAATTTGGTACGGCGACGACAACTATAGATGAGATGAAGGAAGCTTTGCGATCGCTCCTTAGTTTAGATTGTTAACGGTTAACTGTTAACTGTTAACTGTTAACAAATCTAATTGATAGCGTTGGATTTCGCTTTGCTTCACCTAACCTAAATTTTACTAGCAATTACTAATGATACTACACCCGGTTAAATATTTGTCATTGCGAGCCAAGCACAGCGCGTCAAGCGAAGCGCAGTTGCGAGGAACGAAGCAATCTGAGGAACGAAGCAAGCCCGAAGCAATCGCAAGGTGTTGGTATTGCTTCGCTCCGCTCGCAATGACAGATAGTAATTGCCGGACATGATATTACCAATTACCAATTACCAATTACCCATTACCCATTACCCATTACCCATTACCCATTACCCATTACCAATTTCATTTTTTCAAAATTTGCCCCTTCTCATCAATTTTCAATGGTGTATTAGGAAAATCACCTTTTGTTAATTCGCGAATTAGTCCCACGCTCCTAAAATTATTGTCAATAGCAGGTATCCCTTGCCCATTAAGCTGTACTGGGATAATCTTACCAGAAACAAAATCTCCTTTAGGGTTCATTTGTACTTGCAAAATCAACGATTCTCCAAGTTCTCCCGCAGTTGATAAGCTGCGATATCCCATAAAATTACCCAAAGAATAGGCGATTAATTTCCCTTTGTACAGTTCTAAAGCTCTAGCAACGTGAGGGCCATGTCCTAAAATTAAATCCGCACCGGCATCAATCATCGTCCGGGAAAATAACACCATATTCCCTCGATTTTCACCAAAGAAAAATTCATTGTGATTCCTAACCCTAAGAGCTCCCGTTCCCTCAGCTCCCGCATGAACAGATATTACTACGATATCCGCCTTTTTCTTCGCTTCTTTCACAATTGCTTCCCCCGCTTTCAGTTCTAGCAGGGAGTTGTGAACATCGCCATAGTTGCTGAAACCAATAAAGGCAACATTAACACCTTTGACATTCTTATAGACAATTTGACCTTTTTTACCAACAGCAGTCATGCCTGCACCGTCGATATTTTTAATCGTATCTTTAAATCCTTGCTCGTGAAAATCCCAGGAATGGTTATTGGCGACATTCAAAATATGAAAGCCCGCATCTTTCAACAGCTTGACATAGCTGGGAGGTGTGCGAAAGGCAAAAAGCATTCCACCACCGCCACCTTTAGAACTGTAACGATAGTCAGTTAATGTACTTTCAAAGTTGCCAAATAAAATATCTGCTCCTTGCAAGTATGGTTTGACTGACTTAAATAAAATCTTCTCGTCTTTGGGCAGTTTATTGTAAGGATAGTTGCTGCCAGGAATGATATCGCCAACGGCTTTGATAGTGATAGTTTCGGTTGTAAATTGTGCGTTTTTGGGAGATGGTAAAGTTACGTTTGAAACCTCAGTTACATTATTTGTTACTTGTGTAGTTGTTACAGGTTTTGTAATGGGTTTTAGGATTGGTTTAGCGGTCGCTTTTTGAGTAGGGCGTGGTACTGGAGAGGCGGATGTAGATGGGATTGGCTTTAAAGATACTATCTCGGAGGTAGTTAAAACGTTCCCTGGCGGTTGTTGAAGTTGAGAGGTGATCACGAAGCCGGATAAGGGGATGAGTACACTGCTAACGGAGCCTACTAGAAGCCAAGGATTTCCGGTTGTCCTTTTGGGTAATGGGTGACGGTTGACTGGGGGTTGGGGACTGGTGACTGGTGGCTGGTGACGGCTGACTGGTGATGGGTGACTGGTAACTGGGGACTGGTAACTGGGAATTTTTCCCCTCTCCTCTGTTCCCCTGCTCCCCAAGGGTTGTTTGAGTTCGACGATTTGAGTCCAACCGACTAGTTGCTGGTTGATTCGCCGCCCATAAACTTTGACATAGTAGATTTGAGCTGCTTCGAGGCGGAGTAATCCTTTAACGATGACTCGGATGCAGGCATCTTGGGGGGGGAGTTGTTCTGCTTCTAGTAATAGGTGCAGGCAAGTGTTTTGACGGGTGGCTTTGACGGCTATGCCTTTGGTTCCTAGTGCTTGACTGATTAGAAAGGCGATCGCAGTTGCGTCACCTTCTTTGGCTAATGTTAAAATCTCTTGCTGACTCACTCTCTTTCCTCACACCAACAGATAGAGTTTATTATTCAACATTTCATCAAAAAAAGAGCGATCGCCATAAATTTTATAGCAATCGCCAAAATAGTGAGGACGGATATCCTGAAGGCCGCCCTCTGAGGTAAAAATACCGCCCAGAGTGGGGTCTACATAAGTTATCAAAGAGACAAAGTTGACTCTTACTTCTTACTTCTTCCTTCTTCTTTCTTCCTCCAACTAAGACCGCATCGCTGCTTTTTGCTCGGCTTTCAAGTCCCGACTACTAGAAGCTTCTAACTCCGAATCTAAAAGCGTTCTCCCCGTCGCAGCTAAATAAACATCATCCAAACTAGGTCGAGATTGAGCAATTCCAAAAGTAGGAAGACCCGCATCTTTAATTACTTGCTGAATATTCAAAAGTGCATCGCTCTGAGGTGTTACCACTAAATTTAGGGAATTACCTTGAGCAGTATTCACGATCGCTTCTTGTACAAAAGGCAAAGATTGCAACAGAGATTTTGCTTTTTCGGCTTCCTCTATCGGCGAAAATTCCCGGATGCGGAGGGTAACGCGATCGCCACCTACTTTATCCTTCAATTCTTCGGGTGTACCCGCAGCAATCACCACACCTTTATCAATAATTGCTACTCTGTTCGCCAAAGCATCAACCTCTTCAAGATAATGGCTGGTAATCAATACTGTTGTCCCAGACTCGCGCAACTGTCGCAGGAAGTCCCAAACTACCACCCGGCTTTCTATATCGAGCCCGACTGTCGGTTCATCTAAAACTAAAACATCCGGTTGATGTAACAGTCCCGCAGCCAAATCCAGCCGTTTGCGGATACCACCGGAATAAGTGCCTGTCTTTTTATCCGCCCATTCCCCTAAACCGAGTAATGCGATCGCACGATCGATCCGATCTTTAATCATCGGCCGAGGCAAATGGTAGAGAGCCGCTTGCAATTGCAAAAGTTCGCGCCCCGTCAGCACCTTATCCAAAGCCACCTCTTGAGCAACATAGCCCAAGCGTTGTCTAGCCAATCTCGGCTGCTCTATAACTGAAATCCCGGATACCTCTAAACGTCCGCGATCGGGGGCTGTCAACGTACACAAAGCCCGTAGAGTAGTGGTTTTGCCTGCACCATTGGGGCCGAGCAAACCAAAAATCTCCCCCGGTTCCACCTGGAAGGAAACATCTTTGACGGCTTCAACAGTGCCGTACCGTTTCTGAAGATTCTGGATTAAAACGGCGGGAGCCATATATATAGGTCAATCTGAAACATTACTTTATATTTTAAATTATTCTTTGAGAATTTTAATCAGCGATCGCGCAGCTCAAAAACACGAAAATACTCAGCGGTTAGCCCTATCCGCTGATTCAATTTTATTTATCGTAATTATTATAAGTGAGGTTTTTCTAACTTAGTCGATAATCCTCACCCATCCACGCCGCACATTATATAACAGTCTGTTAATAATTGCGTGTTCGTCTTCATTGAGTCCACCACCTAAAAGTGCCGATCTGATTTGCTGGCGGTCATTGCGAGTAACCACGCTGGAAAACATGACTTGACCAAATAATTCTTCTAGTGTGAGCTGGGAAGTAGACATGACTTTTGGCTTCCTTTTTCGTGCAAGGGGTAGTTCTTAAAATAAGGAATGCTAGTAAATATACTGTGCCCTTTTTTCCAACCCAATTTTGTGATTGAAAACATTGCTAAATTGTGATTTTAGTCACAGTATTTGGCGATCCATCTCTTATTCAAATGCGATCCTGGTATTTTTTGTGTGTGATATTAATCACTTAAGCAGCAAATTTACATGAGGAATCAAGGGTTTGACAGGGATAATTACTTAAAATTGAATCGGATGAGGAACTTGTAGGTGGATGCACGAATAATCGCCGAAAATCTAAGTCTACTTAAAATTTGTACGTAGATGTACGGATAATCTCTTAAAATTTTAACTTTTAGTAGGATGGGTTAAGTGAGCAATGAGCAATGAGCGGTTAGGGGCTACGATGCTCAGGGCTAGGGGAAGAAGAGGAAGAAGAGAAGAGAATCAGCGAGTTTGGTGGAACTCAGAAGGTCTTAATCGCCTTGGCGACTGCTATAGCAATTAGCAATTAGCAATTAGCCATTACCAGTTAACATTTTTTGTAGAAACTCAGTTGCCGCCTCACTGTCCAGAGGTCTAGATAACAAATATCCCTGAGCGTGTTCGCATTCAAGTTGCTGGAGTTCCGCTAGTTGCTCTTTTGTTTCCACACCTTCTGCGATCACATCGAGCCCTAAATTATGAGCCAGCGTTACGATCGCGCGTACAATTTGCAGGGGACGACCACCCTCTGTACTCAAGCGACTGACAAAAGAACGGTCAATTTTGAGAGTATCAAGCGGGAAGCGGTGCAGATAACTTAAAGATGAATAACCCGTCCCAAAATCATCAATAGAAAGCCGAATATTTCTAGCTTTCAGTTGGGCGAGCATAGTGCTAGCTTTAGCGACATTTTCCACAATCACGCTTTCCGTAATTTCCAACTTTAAACTGCTGGGATCGCACCCAGTTTCTTGCAGAATTTCATCAATCTCCTCAAACAAATTCATTTGCCCCAACTGCTTACCTGAAAGATTCACACTCATAGTCAGTGGGTAATTAGTAATTGGTAATTGGTAATTGGTAATTGGTAATTGGTAATTAGAGAAATTTGGACTATCACATCTTCCTTCTTTCCTATTCCTTATTTCTTCTTCCTTCTTCCTTCTTCCTTCTTCCTTCTTCAATAGTTCTTGCCAAATACGCAACTGGCGGCAAGCTTCTCTCAAAACCCAAGCACCCAAAGGAATAATCAGACCAGTTTCTTCTGCTACGGGAATAAACTCAGCAGGTGAAACTAAACCTCTCGTTGGGTGTTGCCAGCGTACAAGCGCCTCAAAACCGCTAATTCTGCCAGTAGAAAGTGAAATAATTGGCTGATAATGTAGCAACAATTTAGTATGTGGATGACTACCATTGCTAAGAATTTTCGCTGCATTTCCCGAAGAGTTCTCCGATAGCCAAAGCGGTTTTGAATTGAGAATTGCCGAATTGCCCTTTGAGTATTGAACGTGCTCCGATAACTGAGAACTTTCTAAACCCAGATTTTGTGCCAAACTTGCCTGTTTTGGTAAAAAATGGGGTCTTCCAAGGGCAACTGCAATTTGACAACTTTCCTGAATCGCCCGCCGCAAGTCAGTTTCCAATTGCAACAGAGAAATAGTTTGATCGTGCATCGCTAAGTTAAAAACCTCATGGCGGGCCTTACCAAGGGCCTTGGCGCGATACATGGCAATGTCAGCGTCTCGCAGGAGATCTTCAGGATGGTTGTACATGGGGCAGTGCATATACTTCCAATCTTCTTCACTTGTTGAGGAAACTTCGCTTTGACTGAAGACAATACCGATGCTGACGGTGGTAAATACTTCGTGTCCTTCAAGGTTGAAGGGCTGGGCAAACTCGTGGTTGATCTTTTTGGCAATGATGGTAGCATCACCAAGACTTTGAATACCTTCTAGTAGGACAGTGAACTCGTCTCCCCCTAGTCTAGCGGCGGTATCAGAGGGGTGAAGACAGGAGGTAAGGCGGTGGGCGATCGCAATTAACAGTTGATCTCCTACACTATGACCTAGACTGTCATTGACGACTTTAAAGCGATCTAAATCTAAGAATAGGACAGCAAATTTATAATCTGGCTGTTGTTTGGAACGACGGATAGCTTGACCAACACGCTCAATAAATAGGGCACGGTTTGGCAGTTGAGTGAGAACATCGTGAAAGGCATCGTGGAGGAGTTGTTGTTGGGCGCGTTTGCGTTCTGTTATATCTCTGATGATAATTTGGGTTGCGACTTTCCCTTGGTAGGTAGCAGGTATACCTGCTATTTCCACATCGATTACTTTCCCGTCCAGTCTAATCATTTTTTGTTCGATCAGATTCGTTTTTTTGTTTTCTTCTTCTACTTGCTGAATGCGGACTCTAACTACTTCCAGATAGTCGCGGTGGACGAGGTTAAATATGGGAAATCCGATCAGTTCTTTCGCAGATTGAGCACCAACAAGTCTGGCTCCCGCCGCATTGATATAGACGATTTTATCTTCGCTATAGACGGCGATCGCTTCCGGGGAAAGTTCTACTAAACGGCGGTATCGCTCTTCGCTTTCTTGGAGAGAAGCGATTAGTTCTATGCGCTCTTTTTCTGCCTGCTGGCGTTCTATTTCTGTGTCGTGGGCAGCGAGAAATCTACCGATGCTTTGTGCCATCAGTTCGATGATTTCTGTTTCGCGGGCTTCAAAATTTTTGCTTCTTATTTGTGTTGAGGAGAAACTTAACACCCCGTAAATTTTACCGCTGACAAATATAGGCGTACCTATATAAGATTCCATGTTAAATCTTTGATATGCCGGGTGCGTTTGCATTTCCTCTATTTTACCTACATGGGCATAGGTAACAGTTTTCTTAGTTTTTATCGGTGCTGAACAATAAGTATCTTTTAATTCCGATTCCAAGCCAGGAACAAAACATTCAATATCAGATTTAACAGAACGGATAATGCAGCGTTCGCCTTCAATTTGATTGATGACACCTGTAGAAAGCCCAAATATTTCGCATCCTGCCAACAGGTAATCGGCAAATAGCTCTTCAAAATTTTGATAGTTGTAAGTTGTAATCCGGTGAAGCTGTTTGAGATTGGCGCTAAAAGTTGCTAAAGTTTGGGACTTTAAAAATAATTCTTCTTCCGATCGTTTGCGATCGGTGATGTCGGTTTGAATGCCGACAAAGTGGGTGAGATGTCGCCGCGTGTTGTACACGGGTGAAATAGAAAGTTCGTTCCAAAAAGGAGTGCCATCTTTACGATAGTTTTTCAAGACGACCTGACATTCTTTGCCTTCGTTAAGGGCTGTTCGCACTTCCTTAAGAGCTGGTTGATTTCTATCAGCACGTTGCAAAATTCGGCAATTTTTACCGAGAATTTCGTCTCGCTGATAGCCTGTCATCCGCTCGAAACTGGGGTTGACATAAATCGTGGGGTTGTCTGACTGTGTTGCGTCGGTAATGATAATGCCGTTGCTGCTGGAAGCGATCGCGCGTTCCATTAGTTGTAGGCGCTCTTCCGATCGCGATCGCTCGATGGCTGCTGCTAGTACATTCGCGATCGCTTCGAGGAAGTGGACATCATCTTGACTAAATTGCCGCCGCCGCTTGGTGTGAGCGCTCAGCACACCCCAAGCGGGGGATGGGGGGGATGAGGAAGATGAGGGGGATGGGGAACAGATGATGGGACACTGGCTTGAGGCAAACTCATATAGGACAAAACCGACTGTGTAACACTAGATTTTCGCGGTTCGCTGCGTCGCATTTCCACAGGGGTGTCCATGTAAATTCCAATAGCGCCATCCATATTCGCACCACTGAGATTAACTCCACTGAGATTAGCACCGCTGAGGTTGGCTCCATTGAGGTTAGCCCCACTCAAGTCAGCGTTCAACAAATTGACATCTCTGAGATCCGCATCTTGAAGATCCGCATCCGTGAGATCGCCACCGACTAATCTGACATCTCTGAGGTCAGCGTTGAGCAACTTAGCATTCACCAACTTCACATTACCTAGATTCGCACCACCTAAGTCGGCACCGCTGAGATTCGCACCGCTGAGGTTAGCCCCAACCAAATTAGCACCAACCAAGTCAGCACCGCTTAAATTGGCATGAAGCATATTTGTATTGACTAAATTGGCAAAACCTAGATCGGCACCGCTCAATTCAGCACCATTTAAGTTTGCATCAAAGAGGTTGATTCCCTTGGAGTCAACACCGCTCAAGTCAGCATTAGCCAGGTTAGCAGCAACTAAGTTGGCAAAACTCAGATCCGCACCACTTAAATTAGCACCGCTGAGATCCGTACCATTGAGATTGGCAAAACTCAGATCCGCGCCAGTCAAGTTAGCGCCGCTGAGTTTTAATCTTGCCAGATTGGCATCGCTGAGATTTCCTCCCTGACATTGTTTGGTTTCTAACAACCGTTTGATGTGCGCGGTATTTCCACTCATATTCCTTTTCCTCTACGGCAAACTGCTGAGTCTCTATCGATCGGTAAGCCCTGGTTTGCTTTTTTTGTCAAAGGGGGGACTGGGACTGGGGATTCCCACGAATAAACTCAGGCGCACAAGGAATGATTTACTTTTCTTTTTCAACCTGATTAAATTCAAGGGAGGTGTTTTCCAAATTTTAACATTCGTCATCCCTCTGACGACAGATGAGGGGTTTAACCCCTCACGATTACTCAACTATCATAATTAATTTTTATGAGTGATGCCAAAGTGCTTTGAGCAAACCTGGAATAAAAGGACAAAGGAGATTGCATTGTTGAGTTGGGTCGCCCGTGACGATCTCAAGGGAGATTTTATTGTTGAGTTTGGTCGTCCGTGACGACCTCAAGCAAAAATAATTTTGAGAACTTGTTTAATTTCTCAGGTTGGGAGAGAGGTTTTCCGCCAACCTTTGATGGTAAAAGGCAGCAACATACACTAGGACTTAAAAATATTGAAAAATTTAACCTAAAGTCGGAGGGTTAGTACGACAACCTAATTGATTAGGAACTGTTTGTTAAAGATTCTGTAAAGTTTATCGGAGTTGACGTTGAGGCAGGATGTAATCCCGATCATTTTATTTTGCGTAGAGAATTATATCCCCTGCAAACTCTGGATTTTAGCCATTCTCAATAACTTATGAATAGTAGCAATCTTTTGGTTGATTGTATGTACTAAAGCCAGCAATGTGGGATAGATAAAAAACATAATTATATAGATGCAAATCTTATATTTCTAGTTTATAAGTATTTATCATCTAATTATATACTCTAAAAGAGTAGATTATAGTAACTTATAATATAAAGGTAGATAATACTAAGATATAATATACTAACTTAGTTAATAAATATTTATACATATTGACTCTTAACTGAGATTCTTGATACATATTTAAGTATCCCAATAAAATAAATACTTAAATATTAACTAGATAACTTTTATATAGTTATAGTTTATTAGGTTATTACTTAAAGTAGTATAAACAATCTAATTATTATTTAGATCGTCTATATATTTTAAAAGAGTTTAACATAACTCTTTAAACTATCTAGCGTTGCGATCAAATCAAAATACTTTCCCACCGGCATTAATAGATTATAAGTAAGTAAGAATTATCTATTTAATATTTATATGATTATTATTTGATCGTTAAGTCAACTACTAAAAGAGATTGAGTCTGATGCAACCCAACAACACAGAGTTAAGACTCTAAAATCATCTCCCGACAAGGTTTTCACTCTGCAACCAGGGGAGTACACCCCTATCCATCCCAGAAGCTTGACTGATTTAGAAGAGTTGCCTTCTGTTTCCCTGACTTACCTGCAAATGGTAGTTTCTGCTCTCTCAATCCCCTGCTTCTAGCATTCCCTCAGACCCCTCAAATTTAGCCTATAAGCCCTCCTTTTCTATGTCTGGAGTAGTTTTTACTTTTCCTCTCCTTCCTTTTACTAAAGCTCAATCTTAGGGCTACTTTTCCAGGGCAAAGCTTGTATAAGTTTTTCTAATAAAAAGCTATATAGGCATAAAGAAAACCATTCAAGATTTTTTCTTTTACTCTTGTTTTTCCATAAAGTAGCAGCTACTATAAGATTATCAGTTAGCTGCTACTGATGCAGTCAACTAAAACTGTTCCCTAATAACATAACCTGGAGATTGTTTATGGCTGATGTATGGATTTTGGTTGAACAAGAAAAAGACTTGCAAAATGCTTCAATTGAAGATATAAACCATGAAGTTTCCAGCAAAATAAAAGTCTGTGAAGAGAAAAAGAAAGAATTTGAGGAGCAAGTAAAAAAAGCTCCTAAGACAGGTAAAGATAAAAATGTTCCGAAATGGAAAGGAGAAGCATCTAGTGATAGCTTAAGGTTTGCTATAGAATTATTAGAAGAACTATTAGAAAATATCAATAATATATTCAATAAATCCTCTAATAAAGATAGTATAGATACAACGATATTTAATGATCAAAAAGATGTATTCTTAAAAAGATTGACTGAGTTTTTACAAACTAGGTATAAAATTCATAAAATTCATAAAAAGGAGCATACAATACTGAAGAATAAGGCTGAAGCTGCCCAAGAGATGTTAGATATGGTAAAAGAGTTATTAGGCAGAGTAAATTAATAAAATTAAAGGCTGTAGATTATAAAGTCTACAGTCTTTTTAACTACCTTGTAAAGTTAAGATAGAGATTATATATGGCTGTTGAATGTCCTATTTGCCAAAATACACTTACAGAGCAGCAAGCTACAATCTGTCCTAGATGTGCTTGGGATTTAACTCTGTATTCTTTCACCCCTGATGATATTAGCAAAGCACTGATAAAACAAATAGATTGGGCTAGACAGATGTGGAAGAGTCAACAAAAATATCTACAAGAAATTGAATTATTAAAATCATCTTATAATAATGTATTTTCTGATATTGGAGCTTTAGTAAAACATGGTTTTCTTGGTGGTGACTGCTGGAAAGAAGCAAATATATTAACAGCCAAGGAGATTGCTAAAAATGCTAAGAATGACCATTATTACACTCCTCCTTTATCAAAAACAATTAGAATTCTCACTCCTTCATTTATTAATAGTTTAGATTGTGAATTACTTTCTAATATTGATAAGGCTTGGGCAGATAATAACAAAAATAAACTTGGTTGGGGTTTTAGGGTACAAAAGTCAATTTTTGAAAAAATTTTAAGGACTTATGAAGATGAAGATGAAGATTTTATCTGGTCATTGTTTACTGTTAAGGTTGGCTGGAAACAACCAACAGATCAAAAATATTATAAGTCTTTAGGCAATAAATATGATTTTTTATGCAATAGAGACTATGTTAAAGACAGTAGAAACTATAAATGTTTTAGTTTTTTAAAGTTGTCAACAGAAAAGAGCTATTGTGAAGGATATTTTCCTCTATTAAATTGGCTTACAGATAACACTCCAGCTCATACTTGGGAACAAAAGCTAATTAATGGTCAAGAAGGTTATCAAGAAGGTTATAAGGGCTTTAAGTCTTTAATGGACAGATTAACTGAGTGCAGTATAGGGTAAATCTTTTATTTCTGTAGCTTCATTAAATTGAATCTCTTTTTTTATTCATTTTATAGTTTTATTTAACACTTATTTACTATCCTACTTCCTATTATTTTTCTGTTCTCAATAATCTAATTAACTGAGAATATCTGCATCTGTTGTTTAAAAGCTCAGGCTTAGCTCTGGGTTGGCTGCTACCTATAATAAAATACAATTTTTTATTTATATAAGTTTATATTAACTTATCATTGCTTGTTCTGAAGACTGCTGAGGGGATTTGGTGAGTTTGTCAGCTTGATAACTCAAAGGGCATCAATGGTGATAAACAAATCTTATTGGTATACAAATATTATTTTAACTTGCTTATCAGGTAGGTTGACCTACTATTTTGAGGATAGTTTGGAATGAGTTTGAGAGAAATTTGATAGAAAGTAGCTAGGCAAAGAAACCAGCTAGTAGTGGCTAAAAAACAAAACTCCATAACCATTAAAGATTACAGAGTTTGTTTAATTAAATGGCGGGAAGTGGATTTGAACCACTGACCTTCGGGTTATGAGCCCGACGAGCTACCAGGCTGCTCTATCCCGCGTCGCTTTAATTAATATAACGCGGTCTTCTAAAAATTGCAACCCCTAAATCAAAAATAAATAATTTTTTTTCATTTTTAATCTAGGAATTGCCACAATCTAATCACAGTATAGCTTCTATCACAGCATCGATAATTCCCCCACCACCTCCAGACGCTTAAATTCGCTTAAAGTCATATAAGTTTCTGACAAAGTTTCTGCGATCGCAGGACTAATCCAGCCCAACTGCTTCAATAAATGAATTGCCACCGCATACTTAGCCCGCTTCGCCCCATCCGTCACCTTAATCGCCAAACCCATCCCCTCGCCAACTCTGCCAATGCACTGCACGCCTTCCGCCCCCGATTTACTCACCACTTCCCCCTCACTCAACCGCATCAATTCGGTATCAAATATACCCTCACCAGCCACCATTGCCGGATGATGAGTCATAGCACGGACAATGCGCTCCATATCCAAATTGTCACCAGAAGCCAACTGTGCGTACAGAGAAGCCATTTGCCCCAACTGCATAAAATAAGTAGGAGCCCCACAATCATCGCGAGCGCTGATAAACTCCTCAGCCGGCATCGCCAGCATCTCCGCAACCTTTGTCAAAATCAACTGCTGCACTGGGTGCTTGCGGCGCAAGTAAGTTTCTAGCGGCCAGTGCCTTTGCTGGCAGACAGCCAACATCCCCGCGTGTTTCCCCGAACAATTGTATTGCAGAGGGCTAGTTTTCCCTTCTGGAATTGGGCACTGGAGTTTCGAGGAGTCCACGTTACACCGCCACAAGACATTAAATGCCTGTCGTGCCTGCTCAATAGTTCCTTGGTGAGAGCTACAAATAATCGCTAAATCTCGATCCGTAAGTTCATAGCGTTCTAGGGTACCGGTGGTAGTGACGGCCAGCGCTTGAAATGGTTTGAGCGCTGAACGGATAAATGTAGCTGTATCCGAGTTGCCAGCAACCGATAGAACGCGACCCCGATTGTCACAAACAGCAGCCTGGACGCGGTGCGTTGATTCAATTACGCCATCCCGCAGCAGTCTGACTTCCAACTCTCGCGCTTGCGTTCGTTTTCCCCTGGTCATATTTAGATTTATTAGTTGTTAATTGTTAATTGTTAGTTGTTGGTTGTTGGTTGTTGGTTGTTAGTTGTTGGTTGTTAATTGTTAGTTGTTAGCTATTGTTATTTGTTAGCTAAACATCGAGTGAGCGATCGCTGCAAAAATGCTTGTAAATTAGCTGTAGATTATGGTAGGCGATCGCCCACCATACAACTAACTAACTACTAACTACTAACTACTAACCACTAACTACTAACCACTAACAAAAAATACCAAATTATACCGCCAGCCAATAGGAATGCCATCAAACCATAAACAGTCTGACGCAATCGTTGCAGAATCGGTTGAACTTGGTAGGTGACAATTAACTGGTCTTGGAGCAAAACTTCAGGAGTTTTCGGCCAGGATTGACAGTCGTACCAGCCAGACTCTTCGTAAACAACAGTAGCATTTGCGAGGCGCGATCGCACGTACAACCAACCCAAAGAAAGCCGCAGCAATGCCAGTCCTAAAATAAAACTAGCACCAGCCGCACCGCTGAGTATAAACTGAACCGGATGCTTGAGAGGGGCAAAGCTAGATGCAGCTATCGGCCCAGATACCAGCCAACTCCATCCCCACAACCAGGCGAGTTTCGCCAGATAGCTGGGCCACTCTAGAGTGGCCCAGCTAAAAAACCAAGACTCTTTAAGTTCCTGGTACTCGTTGACTGGTTGCTGTTCGGTGGGAACTGGACAGGTAGAAACTGAAACATCCCTCATACTGCTATCCTCTTAGGGCGGCAGAAAAGTGGATGCGCTCGGCATGACCCCAGAAGGCTTCTAGATTGTAAAACTCGCGTTCGTGAGGCATTAAGATATGGACGATCGCATCGCCGTAGTCCATCAGTACCCAAGTCCCCTCTCCTTGCCCTTCAATTCGCACGGGCATCCGCTGCCACTCTGTTTCGACCTTATGAGCGATCGCTTGGGTAATAGCTCGTACTTGCGCGTTAGAAAACCCGGTGACAATCACGAAGTAGTCTGCCAAATAAGATACTTCTGATACCTGGAGTAATACGATATTACCTCCCTTGCGGTCTTCGGCAGCTTCGGCGATTGCAAAAGCCAAGGCGCGGCTTTCATCTAAAGAATTGCCAGCGATCGCTGTAACTTTAGTCGAAGAGTTAGTAGAAGAATATGGGGCTTGGGTGTTATTTGTCATCAAATTCTTAATTTCCTAATAGATTTGCTAATTGGTAATTGCTAATTGCTAATTGGTAATTGCTAATTGGTAATTGCTAATTGCTAACCATTAACAACTAACCACTAACAACTAACCATTAACAACTAACCATTAACGAACTTTAGCCATTTGTAGCGCCCAATTGCGGGTCAGTATGCTGCGCGGGTGGATCAAACAGCGAGTTTCTAGCAAATATTTAAAAGCATAATCACAAGTTTGCCAAACTGCTGCATGAAGATTTTTTTTGCTGTGAGATCGCATTACCTCTAGCTGTGGGCTCTTACCCCGGCTTGGCTCTAAAGCATCTGCTATAAACACGATACAACTCAGTTGGCTCATACCAGGCCGTCCTAGAGTATGATTCGCGATCGCCTGCAATATTTCTTCATCTTGCACTCCGAACTCGTCTCTAGCAACCACCGCGCTAATATCAGCGTGTAGCAAGTGTGGCGCAGCTTCCAACACTGAGTCTAGCTCTAAACCTTCCGCCCTAGCCATTTCCCATAAAAGTTTGGGCTTAAAGTATTTAGCCAAATCGTGCATCAATCCTGCCACTTGTGCTTTAGAAGCATCTATGCTATAAAGAATTGCCAACTCAGCCGCCATCTGCTCGACACCAAGAATGTGCTCGATCCGGGCAGGTGGAACGCGCTCGGAAAGCCAAACTAAGACGCGATCGCGCAGCCCCGATATTGCCAAAGTATCGCCCATAGCCCGCTGAGAATATCTTTATACGACTTACGCAGAATTGGTAACGCCCCCGTATCAGCAGTAAAATTACTCTTGTCTCGGCGGCATTACGCAACAAATGTGTAACTATATAATTCTAGCGTTTGTTAAAAATTAATAGTGAGAATTCCCAGTAATTTAGCCGTGCGATCGCACCCCAGCTCGGAAATTCTCAGAGAATTTCTCAGAAATAGGGCTTGACATTATTCACTCCCTTTGTTAGGGTGAGTGGTAATAGATGTAAATTCCATCCTCAAACGCAGCGCATTGCTCATGTTTGCAAGCAAATATTACTTTTATTTTTGGTGGTTTAAGCACGTTCACTTGGGGTGAATCAGATTTGCTATAAATCTCCAAGTGAACCGCAGAATTAGACCTGCGGTTTTTGTTTGCTCAATTTACAGTTTAGCTCTAGCGAAAACAGCCATGACATTATTCGATAACTGGTTTTACGGCTTTTATTTTTGGCCCCAAAGGAGTTCTGGGTAAATTGTCGTGCTGCTTTTCGCGCCTCACCCGGAACTCCTTAAAGTTCCGGGTTTTTTTGTTACTCACACTTTTTTTTGAAGGAGAATACCACTCGTGTTAGATGCCAAACTCACCACCAAATCTAGCCTTGAACACCAAACCACAGTCAAACTTTCAGAACACGCCACTATTGGCGGTAAAGAAATTATCATTATCGGCGGGCCTTGTACAGTCGAAAGCGCTCAACAAATGGAAGAAGTCGCAACCCGACTAGGACTCGCACCCATTCAAGCTTTACGCGGCGGTGTCTACAAACCCCGCACATCTCCCTATTCTTTCCAAGGTTTAGGAGTCGAAGGACTAAAAATCTTAGCAGATGTCAGCCAACGCCATCACCTCCCAATCGTAACAGAGGTAATGTCAATTGCTCAAATTGCCCCAGTTGTTACCTACGCGGATATGCTTCAAATTGGCAGCCGCAATATGCAAAATTTCGAGCTTTTAAAAGCAGTCGGCCAAGCCGGAAAACCCGTACTACTTAAACGTGGTTTATCCGCCACAATTGAAGAATTTGTGATGGCCGCTGAATACATTTTAAGTCATGGAAACCCTGATGTTGTACTCTGCGAACGAGGTATTCGTAGCTTCGACAATTACACCCGCAATGTCTTAGATTTAGGGGCAGTAGTAGCGCTAAAACAATTAACTCATCTGCCGATAATTGTAGATCCTTCTCATGCAGTGGGCAAGCGGGAATTAGTCGCACCTCTGGCTAAAGCTGCGATTGCTTGCGGTGCTGATGGGTTAATCATTGAGTGTCACCCAGAACCAGAAAAATCGGTTTCCGATGCGCGGCAGGCCCTTTCTTTAGAAGATATGATTGAGTTAGTTTACAGTTTACGATCGGTAGCGGCGGCCGTTGGTCGCAGCCTTGCTGAAGTACGTCCCCACTTTTCTGTTGTGCCGAAAGTTGTAGCAAAATCAGCTTAAATGGGACTTACGCACGATCGCGTAACGCCGCCATCAGGCGCGGTGACTTTACCGCGCCTGATGGCGGCGTTACAAACAGTTTTGGCTAATTTCTGTTAAAATGAAAAAAGAATATTATACTTTCAATTTCTCTATTTAACTATGGAAATCAAACTCAACGTTCCTTCAATAGTCTGTTCTGGCTGCGGCGACACGATTACCAAAGCCATCAAAACTGTCGAATCCGAAGCTAACGTCAATGTTGATGTCGCAGCTAAGACTGTCACCGTAGAAGCTCAATCCTCTGAAGAGTCAATCAAGCAGGCAATTACGGCTACAGGCCACACTGTTGCATAAAGGCTAAAAGATGAAGGATTAAATGTTTTTCTCCCATTCATCCTTCATCTAACTAACACCAAAGAAGGGGCTAGGGACTAGGGACTAGGGACTAGGGAAAGAGGAAAATAGGGAGAGATGAGTAATTAGCAATTAGCAATTAGCAATTAGCAATTAGCAATTAGCAATTAGCAAGTTTAGCCTTCTTCGTCTAAGTGTTCGGCAACAGCCCTGTAAAGTTCCAAAACGTGGCGATCGAGAAGGCTGTAAAAAACCTGCCGCCCTTGCTTGCGATAGCTGACTAAACGCAACGCCCGCAACGCCCGCAATTGATGGGATACTGCCGATTCACTCATCTCTAGCGTTGCTGCTAAGTCACAGACGCAAAGCTCTTGAGCCGCTAAAACTGATAACAGCCGCAGACGGTTAGCATCTCCCAAAAGGCTGAAAAACTCAGCCATTCGCTGAGCTTTCTGGGAGTTGAGAACTTGGGTTTGAATGCCTTGTACGCGATCGCTATCGACTAGATGGGGGGAATCGCACGTTGGAGTATCGGTTTTTTTAATAGCTTGGGTTACAGCCTGATTAACAGCAGAGTTAGGCGGCATTATATACAAATTTTTTTTAGGATCTGATTATCATTCTACCTTAGATAGTCTCTGACCTAAATTGTAACAGTTCCTTCACATTACCTTGACATATACCTGAATATATGTTCAGATATTAGTAACACTTTAGAAATTTACTCAAAAAAGCTATGACTACCGTAACCCAGATGAAATGTGCCTGTTCTTCTTGCCTGTGCGTTGTTAGCCTCACCGAAGCCATTGAAAAAAACGGTCAATACTACTGCTCGAATGCCTGTGCTGACGGTCATCCCAATGGCACAGGCTGTGGACACGCAGGCTGTGGATGCCACAACTAGACACGGGTATTGAGAAAGAGTTAAAGTAAATTATTCAATCTATCTATAGGGGGATGCGCTCAGGCACCCTTTATTTTTTGGTGATTTGATTAAATTTAGGTTAAAATTATACTAAATAAAAGTTAAAATCAGCCTGATTGAGATCCCGAAGTACAGCCTAATAATGCGTAATCGCTATTTAAGTCAATACAATGGAAGCGAGTTAACCCCGTCATAAAGTAAACAAACTGATGCAGGAAACAGACGGTGCATTTTTACAAAGGAAACGTAACGCAGGTTTTGATTCATTAAGGAGAGAGCGATGACTAAAGAGAGTGACCAATTTTTACATCCCCGCAGCCGCTACTACGGTGACTTCACACCAGAGAACTTAGCATTTAATGCTAATTTGCAGGAGTTTGCCCAGAAAATAACTTACATCTGCTCTCTAGAAACTGGCGGAAAAATTAGCTCAGAAAAGGCTTACAAAGAAATTAAGGCACTCTGGAAACAGTTGAAAAGCTCGAAGAAAAATCTGGGAATTAGCGAAAAACCCCCTGAGAGCGATGAGGGAAAATCCACAACTGAATAGAAAGGAATTTAGTCTGAGCCCCGTTAAGCCTAAAAGCTAAAACGGGGTTTTTTATCTAGGGACTAGAGGTGATACCAATACTGAAAATTTGGCAACGGCGATCGTAGTAGGTTGGGTATAACGAAGTGAAACCCAAGATCGGGATTATAGAGTTCTAGATGCGTAGCTCATCTATCGACGCATATATCGAAAACCAACATCAGTACCGCCTCTAAGCCCATAGGCAATTTGGATATTTAGCTGGCCCATTGCTTCTAAGTATCTGGCATTCTTGAGGACTCCCGCATCAACAGGCTCAAATCCAGCATCTTGGATCAACTTAGCAACGACATCTTTTGCCTCTGGATAATCTCCACAGTAAAATCCTGTGCCTTTATGTTCGCCAAAAGTTTGTTTTCCGGGTGCCATAACTTCAGCAAAAATCGTGTTGAATGCTTTGACAATTTTTGCTCCGGGAATCAATTTTGCAATTTCTTCTGCTGATGAAATTGGATGACCTAATGTGTTTGACATATAGTCTGGAACAAGGGGATTGGTGCAATCAATTACAATTTTTCCACTCAAATCGCCCAGTTCTACAATTACATCCTTTGTGACGTTGTTTGACCAAGGCGTTGCAATCACGATGACATCGGCATCTATGACAGCCTCAGCATAGGTTGTTCCGCTTGCATTTTTTCCCAAGGGTTCTGCGATCTCTTTTGCTTTGTTTGCGTCTCGTGAACCTAAAACCACTTGATGATGTGCTAAAACAAAGAGGTTGGCGAGGTTACTGCAAACATTACCACTGCCGATGACTGCAATTTTCATCTGTGCGATCCCTGTATTTGTGTATTGGGCAATGCGATTAAAATTAATTATATCTCTTTAACTTCTTAGCTATTATCTTCGGCATAGCCCCCTTCTCAGGGATGTTATTATCCTTTGTGGTTTGAAAGTGTGGTTTGAAAGAGCCTTTTGTTGTCTGCGATCGCGGACTTCGTTGAGCGATCGCCATTAATTATTCATCTCCCTATAACGCATAAATCATCAAATTTGTCAATAGGTAAGTTCAGAGTAACGCCGTCGTCCTGGTAAAGCTCTCCCTGGAACGGCGGCGTTACAAACAATGATGGGTAAGTCCGATATTATTTAGGCGTTTGTGCAGTCAAAGGTGTACACTTACCTCCCAACCCTTGAGCGATCGCACAAGTATTTTCAGCTAACATCCCCTCATAGGTATCAGCACCACTTCCAGGCGAACCCAACCCATCGCTGTAAAGTTCCTGGGCGGAAATTTTGACATTTGCCTCCCTAGCAACAGTCTCTATCAGCTTTGGGTTAACAGTTGTCTCCGCAAAAATCGTCGGTACTCCAGTTGACTTAATTTCCTCAGAAAGTTCTGCAATCCGTTTCGGCGTTGGTTGTTCTTCTGTGCTCACTCCCTGTAAAGCCCCAGTAATCTCTAAACCGTAGGCGTTGGCATAGTAACTTAAAGCATCATGGGTAGTAATTAACTTGCGTCTGTCGCTGGGTATGGTGGCAATTTGAGCCTTAATCCAACTATCCAACTGTTCTAACTCGCCAGTAAGTTTTTTGGCATTACGGCTGTAGAGTTCGGCATTGCTAGGAGCGAGCTTTTCCAATTCACCGCTAATCACCGCCACAATGCCAATACCATTCTTAGCATTATGCCAAACATGGGGATCGGCAACCAGTTCGCCTTCTTTATGGTTGGGGTCAGAGGTTTCTGTTTTCTCCTGAGTGTGGGACTCTTCCTCGTGTTCGTGTTCGTGTTCATCCCCCATCAAGGGTTTCGGAACAGCTTTCTCGTGGATGGCGATTTTGGGTGCAGCGTTGGTGGTGGATTGGATTAACTTCAGCAGTGTCGGTTCGTGGTTGTAACCGCCGTAAAAAATTAGGTTTGCTGTTTCAATCGCTTTGCGATCTTCTGGCTGAGCTTGATAAGTGTGGGGATCTTGACCTGGCTTGATTAAACAGGTCATATCGATCGTATCCTGGGCAATTTTGGTAGTGAGATCGCACAGAACACCAGTGGTAACAACTACTTTTGGCTTGGGTTGACTGGTTTGAGCTTGAGTTGAGGCGGGAGTAGTTTGGCTTTGGTTTGTATCGATCGGGGTTGAATTGTTGGTATTGGTGTCTCCAGCACTGCATCCAGCAAGTTCCAAGGCGATCGCCACAGCAGCAGCACCCCAAATTCGGCGAGTTTTTATTTGTAATCTCTTTAACATTTTCTGATTTAGAACGATAATCGTTATTAGTTGTTACTGTTATCCTATTCTAGGAGATATGGGAACAAGAATCGTTATCACAAAATCGGATTATGTTAGAAGTTCAAAACTTGGCCGTCAGTTATCAAGGGGAGTGCGCTCTCAAAAGTATTAGTTTCAAGTTAGAACCAGGACAGTTAGTTGGAGTCCTTGGCCCCAATGGAGCGGGGAAAAGTACCTTAGTAAAAGCGATGCTGGGATTAGTACCTATTCGGTGTGGTCGGGTGTTGTATGAAGGGCGACAGTTGAAGGATCAGTTACGGCGGGTTGCTTATGTACCGCAGCGATCGCAAATTGACTGGGACTATCCGGTGACAGTCTGGAATGTGGTGATGATGGCCCGCACAGTGCAGACAGGTTGGTTCCGCAAACCTTCTCGCCAGTCCCAAGAATTAGCTTCATCAGCATTGAAGCGAGTAGGGATGTGGGAATACCGATCGCGGCAAATTGGGGAACTATCAGGGGGACAACAGCAGCGGATATTTTTAGCGCGATCGCTCGCTCAGCAAGCAGATGTGTTTTTCTTTGACGAACCGTTTAACGCGATCGACAAAACCACAGAAGAGATCGTCTTCGATATTTTTCGAGAACTGAAAGCCCAAAATAAAACTTTGCTGGTAATTAGCCACGATTTAGGTGAAACTTTAAAACAATACGATCGTTTATTATTGATAAATAAGCAGCTAATTGCGGCAGGATTTCGTCGAGAAGTGCTAACCGCTGCTAATATTCAAAAAGCTTATGGGTACGATTTAAGTTTAGTTTCAGCCTGAGATTTTTTTAACTCATTGGACTTACGGTAATTGGTAATTGGTAATTGGTAATTGGTAATTGCTAATTGCTAATTGCTAATTGCTAATTGGGAAAAATCCCCCGTCTCTTCCTTCTTCCTTCTTCCTTCTTCCTTCTATCTAAGGTGCTTAAATGTTGGAATTGGTAATTGAACCATTGAAATTTGAGTTTATGAGAAACGCGATCGCGACGGGTATTTTATTGGGTATACTCTGCGCGGTTGTCGGCTCTTATTTAATTGTACAACAGATGGGTATGATTGTAGAAATGATTGCCCATTCAGTATTACCAGGATTACCAATTGCGTTTGTGTTTGGAATTAGTATTTCCATTGGAGCTTTTATATCTGGGGTCATCAGTGCTGTAATCATGGCTTGGATTCAGTCTCAATCTCGACTGAAAATTGATGCAGTGATGGCATTGATTTTGTCTACTTTTTTAGCCCTTAGCGTCGCTCTAATTAGCCTGTTAAAGACAACTAAATTAGACCTTCAAGGATTTCTTTTTGGTAATATATTGTCAGTATCGCCTGCTGATGTACAGCACACTTTTGCGATTACTGTAATAGTTTTGATTTTAGTCAAACTCTTTTACAAAGAACTATTATTTTATACCTTTGACAGAATGGGGGCTCAAGCGAGTGGTTTGCCAGTTAATTTGATTTATTTTGGGATGATTGCTGCGATTACGCTGACAATTGTAGCTAGTTTACAAACTGTTGGTGCGCTGCTAGTAATTTCTATGCTGATCGGGCCGGGAATTACTGCATATTTATTGGTAAAAGAACTACATTTAATGATGGTATTGGGAGCAATTTTAGGCAGTTTTGCTAGCGTAATAGGTATGTATTTCAGCTATCACTTGAATGTTCCATCTGGCCCTGGGATTGTCTTGGTAATTTTTGGATTGTTTTTGTTAGCTTTACTTTTCAGTCCTAGCCAAGGAATTTTTACTAGAAAGAGATTTCATGAGTAGCGTAACGCCGCCCTCTGGGCGGTAAAATACCGCCCAGAGGGCGGCGTTACGTAAGTCCTTAAGTGTTGACCGAAAACACATTGAAATTAGCACGATAATCTTGAGCGGATAAAACTCGCCAACTGGAATCACCTAACAATTCCAAAACGTATTGGTGATACTCAACTAAACTCGCACGGTGTCCGACGCTGATAAAAGTAGTTTTAGTTCCTTGTAAATGCTGATAGAGCGCCGCTTCATTTTTCAGATCCAAAGCACTTGTAGCTTCATCCAAAATAGCGTATGAAGGCTGCGTTAGTAACAAACGTGCAAAAGCAAGGCGCTGCTGTTCACCTAGTGACAAAATATCAGCCCACTCTAACTCTGCATCAAAACCACCCGCTCTCTCTGGTAAATCTGTTAAATTTACCAATTCTAAGGCATGGCGTAGTTCTTTCTCCTCAACTTTGCTGCTGGTATTGGGATAGAGCAGTTGCGATCGCAGACTCCCTAAAATCATATAAGGTCGCTGGGGCAAAAACAGCATTTCGTCAAGGTTTGGCCGCACCAAGCGACCTGTTCCGCTGTTCCACAAACCTGCGATCGCCCGCAGCAGAGAACTCTTACCCGCACCGCTTTGACCTACAATTAAAAGTCCTTCTCCTGGTCGCACTTCAACGGAAAGATCCCGAATCAAAGTCTTTTGGTGTTTCGGAGTTTCTAGAGTAATGTGTTCTAGTTTAAACTCAGAACTTACTTCAGAACTGACTACAGTATCAATTGTAGTTTCTCCTAACTTTTGTGCAGTTGTTTGTGCTTCCAGCGTATCTGTAAATACTGCCAAACGATTGATACTAGCAGCAAAAGTGCTCAACTCTTGAATCTGATCCACAATCACCGAAAAAGCATCCAAAACCTGATTGAAAGCAAAAGCAGCTTGACTGATATCCCCAAATTTTATTTGGCCAGCAAAGTAAGCAGGAGCTAGAAACAAAGCAGGAATAATCACCACTGCATATTTGTATCCTCTTGTAAAGTATCCCAGATTTCGTTGCCAGCCAATCAGCAAGTTAAAATTCCGAAATACTTCTACAAATCGCTGCTTGACTTGAGTTGATTCCTGCTCCTCTCCAGAGTAAAAGGCAATAGATTCAGCATTGTCGCGGACGTGAACTAATCCATAGCGAAAGTTAGCTTCTTTTTTAAGTTGATCGAAGTTTAGAGGGATTAATCTTTGACCAAAAATGGTAGTAACTATCGTACCAAAAATAGCATATACAATCAGGAAGACTGAAAGCTGTTTAGAGATAGACCAGAGAATCCCCGTGAAAGATATGATATCAATTACTGAACCAAGGATGATTAATAAAAATTTCACACTTGTGGTTGTGAAAGATTTGACATCTTCCGAAATTCGCTGATCTGGGTTGTCTATTTCATTTTTTCGAGCATTGATTTCATAATAAGCTCGATTCTGAAAATATTTATTAAGGAATTTATTAGTCATCCAATCTCGCCAGTAAAGGCTAAGTTTATCTTGGATGTACCTGTAAATCACCACAATTGGAGTACCGACTACAAAAACCCCTGCATAGACAAAAAGATATTTCCAGTAGTTGGGTGCATCTTTCCCGGCTAGTGCTGTTTGAAAAAAGTTGCCGACATAACTTATTACTACATTAAGACCGCTGACAGAAAACGATAAGATTAAAAGCAGAGTTAACAATCCCCATTGCTGCCATCGCGGTATTAACCTGCTTCTAAAAAAGACAAATGCGCCCAATGGCAAAATCAGCATTAAAGCAAATATCAGGATCGCAGGGGAATTAATAATGCTTTTTATCAGTGTTGCTAAGCCAGCGGCGATACTGTTGAAAAATTCGGGGAAAAGAGCTTGAGTTCCTAAACAAACAGCGCTGACAACTACAAACATTGCAGCGAATAGAAATACGATCAGCAGCACGAGCAATCCTAGGAAGGCTGTGCCACTCCTTGGTTCGAGAGGATAAAAGTAAGGCTGTGCGATCGCTAAAAATCGCTTCCATAACTGACGATCAAATCGATTCATCTTTGCTTTCAGAAGAACTACTTAGGCTGTTTTAAGATATCAAGAGTCTTGACAAAATGCTAGAGGATCTCTTGGAACTGGAGATGGCGACAAGAAAAACAAGTTAGTAGGTTAGGTGGAGGGTAGCGTCACCCAACAAAGCACTTCTGTTGGGTTTTGGTAGGCTACGACAACGTGGTTTTGAGGTGAAAATAGTAAGTAATTTTCCCATCTT
>NZ_CACA01000360.1:0-16856 GCF_000180455.1 Kamptonema sp. PCC 6506 | reverse complement strand
TGCTCCCCTGCTGCCCCTCTCCCCTGCTCAACAGATCCCCTTCTAACCCTTTAGGTCTTGCTTCTTGTTTTTCATAAAGAAACCACTCCTCGGCCATCTGCCCATCTTGAAAAGGTCGCAGCAAGCAGCAGCTAACGTCAAACATATGACCGACGGTTTCAACTATTCTTTGAAGCATCTGCCGGTAATCCGGTGCAGAGCGAATGGTATTGGTGACGGCGTATAGTAAAGAGCCTTGTTTAAGGGCCCGCCGCAGTTCTTCTGTCCGAGCTTTGAGGACGTTGTGGGTATCGACTGCTTGGCTAACGAGGGCTTTGAGTTCTTCAGCATCCCAAGGTTTTGTAACGTATTTAAATACTTTGCCAGAGTTAATAGCTTCTACTAGGTCTTCAACATCTGTATAGCCCGTTAATATAATTCTAATTACATCAGGATAGCTAGTGGCAGCTAAACTTAGAAATTCTGTACCGCTCATTTGTGGCATCCGCTGATCGGAAATAATGACGGCTATTTCACCTTCTCTGGCTAAAATTTCCAAGGCAGCAGGGCCCGAATCTGCTCTGAGCACTTTGTAATCCCGATGGAAGGTGCGGTAGAGCAGGTCAAGGTTATCAGGCTCGTCATCGACGACCAATAGTTTTAATTTACGGTTAGTTTGGGAATTCATAGAGATTCTCCAAAACGGAAACCCATCGCCTTTTGCGTTGGAGGAGTTCTTGACCCTTTAGGCACAGCAACTTGACATTAGTCAACAGATATGTTAATGCTAGATTGTATGATTTTACTAAAACACAAAGACCCGATATGTCAGGGTTGAAACTCCTCAAACCCAAGTGTTTTGAGTTTAAAAACTCAAACCGAGTGGCTAAATATAGGACAATCGGCGAGTGAATCAAGCAGGGTAAAAAAGTTGCATTTGTAGTATGTTCGCAAGTAGGGGCAGGTTGAGCAACATCTTCTCTAGTTAGTGCAGATATTTGTAAACCCGCCCCTGCTGGAACCCCGCAAGGGCTAATAAATTCTAAGGGCAATTGGTACTGCCTAAAGGCAGAAGACACTAGCTTAGCTGTTGTTTTAGGGCTGTCCTGTTGCATAAACCGCTATCTGTCTGAATGTTGAAATCAATGAAAGTGAGTATAGTTCACAGCCATAGCTGTCTTCTAAATAATCCCATCCCTTACCAGGGTGGGAGTCTCAACGTTTAATCTTAACTACGGTTGCCCTCAGAGGAACAAGAGTTTAAATAATGGCCCAATTGCGGGGATTCATCCTGATGTCTAATTATTATTAACACAGTTGCGGTATTGGCGAGTAAGGCTGGAGGGCATTGCTGCCGCTCGGCTAGCCTCAAGGCTAAAGCTAATCTGGACTTTAGCGGGAAAAGCTTCATGGGAAGATGTTTCCCGGTAGCGGAGGTAAAAATTTACTTCTCGTTTAATGGTGACATAATCCTGACTCTAATTCCTACGGGCGATTAGGCACGGCGATCGCTTTATTTGCCAGTATGAGGCTGGGTGATTCTGATAGGCTGATAATTAAAACTTGGCTTGGAGTTGTGAATCCTTTCTTTTTTTCTTCGATGTCCCGCGATTTAGAAAGCTCCCGATGTCCGTCTGGCCCCTCTCGCTTTCTGATCCGGGCGGCTGTATCTAAGGATCTGACGCAGTTGGCGGAAATTTTGGCTCTGAGCTTTCACTCTCGCGAGGGGATTATGGAGTTGATTTATCCAGTGTTGCGGTTGGGTATTTATGAAGATTTAAGAAACCGGCTGCGATCGGCTTCGGAGCATTATATTTGTTTGGCGGCTGAGCTCACATCTAGCAGGGAGGGGGCACAGGGTCGTCTGTTGGGAACGGGGGATCTGGCGGGAACGGTGGAAATGGGTTTGCGCTCTCACCATCCTTGGCCGATGTCTAATTCTGAGTATCCTTATTTGTCAAATTTGGCTGTCCATCCAAACTGTAGGCGGTTGGGGGTTGCTCAACAATTACTGAGTAATTGCGAGCGTGCGGCGCTGGAGTGGGGGTTTTCTGATATTTACCTGCACGTATTAGAGAATAATCATGCGGCACGTAGGCTTTATTTTAAGGCTGGCTATCAGTTGCAACAGGTTGATTGGAATTGGACTTGTTTGTTTTTCCGTCAACCCCGGCGGTTGTTTTTGCGGAAAAATCTCGCGCCTGCGCCGATCGCGTAACGCCGTCTTCTGGGTGGTAAAATTACCGCCCAGAGGGTGACGTTATCAACAATTATGTATGGCTAGGGACTAGGGGCTAGGGGCTAGGGACTAGGGACTAGGGAAAGAAGGGAAAGAAGGGAAAGAAGGGAATAGAAATCAGCGTTTCAGCAATTCAGTGTGTCTTAAACGCCTTGGCGATTGCTATTAAGTCCTAATGTCCGCACTAGAAAAGCCCATTCATCGGCAATTTCTTCGATAATTTTAGCGGTAGGTTTGCCGGCTCCGTGTCCGGCTTTGGTTTCAATGCGAATTAAGACTGGGCGATCGCCTTTGTGGGCTGCTTGCAATGCAGCGGTAAATTTGAAACTATGAGCGGGAACTACGCGATCGTCGTGGTCTGCTGTGGTAATCATTGTGGCTGGATAAGGGGTTCCTGGTTTGAGATTGTGCAGGGGAGAATAGCGATAGAGCACATCAAATTCCTCTTGATTTTCTGGGGAACCGTACTCGGAACACCACGCCCAGCCAATGGTAAATTTGTGAAAGCGCAACATATCCATAACGCCAACGGCGGGGAGTGCTGCGCCGAATAGTTCGGGACGCTGGGTCATGCAGGCTCCTACTAATAATCCGCCGTTACTACCGCCTGCGATCGCTAATTTTGCTGGTGTTGTGTATTTGTTGTCTATTAACCATTCTGCGGCAGCTATAAAGTCGTCAAACACATTCTGTTTGTTTAATTTTGTGCCTGCTTGATGCCATTCTTCGCCGTATTCACCGCCGCCGCGTAAGTTGGCGATCGCGTAAATTCCTCCCATTTCTAACCAAACTACTCTGCTGACAGAAAAGCTGGGGGTAATTGATGCCCCAAAACCGCCGTAGCCGTAAAGATATGTGGCGTTATTTCCATCGAGTTGCACTCCCTTTTTATGGGTGATAAACATCGGCACTTTGGTGCCATCTTTGCTGCTATAAAATACTTGTTTGGTTTCGTAATCTTCGGGATTAAAATCTACCTGGGGCTGGCGGTAAAGCGTACTTTCGCCTGTCACCATATCGTAATGATAGATGGTGTTGGGTGCTGTAAAACTGGTGTAACTGTAAAAGGTTTCGGTGTCGTGGCGTTTGCCCCCAAAACCGCCGGCAGAACCTATTCCGGGCAAGGCTACTTCTCTAACGAATGCACCTTCTAAATTAAAGATTTTAATCTGAGTATAAGCGTCTTTCAGGTAAGAGGTAACGAATTGATTATTGAGGATGCCGATGCCTTGGAGAGTTTCGGTGGATTGAGGTATAACTTCTGTGCTGGTGTTAGTGGTAGTATCGATGGCAATGACGCGACGGCGAGGTGCATCTAGGTCTGTTTGAAACCAAAATAGGGAGCCTTCGTTATCAATGAATCCATATTCAGCATCGAACTCATTAATTAATTCTATTACTTGTGATTCTGGGTTGGTTAAATCTTTGTAAAAGATCAAGTTTTGCGGATCTGTTCCCCGCCAAACTGAGACGATCAAGTATTTGCCATCTTCGCTAACTCCGCCGCTGAATCCCCATTCTTTTTGGTCGGGGCGTTCATAAATTAACTGGTCTTCAGATTGAGCTGTACCGAGACGGTGGTAGTACAATTTTTGGTAATAGTTAACGTCTTCTAGTTTGCTTTTTTCGTTTTGTTCGTCGTAGCGACTGTAAAAAAATCCTTGATGGTCGTGCGTCCAAGATGCACCAGAAAATTTTACCCATTGCAAACGGTCTGATAAATCTTCACCTGTTTCTACATCTCTGACTTTCCATTCTTGCCAGTCGGAACCAGAGGCGGATAAACCATAGGCCATTAGTTTGCCATTTTCGCTGAGGGCTAGGCCAGAAAGGGCGATGGTTCCATCTTCGGAAAGGGTATTGGGGTCTATTAAAACTTTGGCTTCGCCGTCGAGGGAGGTTAAGGTGTAGAGGACGGATTGATTTTGGAGGCCGTCGTTTTTGAAGTAAAAGTAGCGATCGCCTTGTTTGAAGGGAATGCTATATTTTTCGTAGTCCCATAGTTGAGTTAGCCGCTGTTTGATTTTTTCGCGGGCGGGAATTTCGCTGAGGTAGGCGAAAGTAACTTGGTTTTGGGCCTCAATCCAAGCTTTGGTTTCCTCTGAGTCAGGGTCTTCTAGCCAGCGGTAAGGATCTGCAATTTTTAGGCCGTGATATTCATCGGTTTGCTCGATTTTGCGGCTGGTGGGGTAAGTTAGATGTTGAGTGCGATCGGGCATGATTTTGGAGTATGGTCAATATTGTCCAGTTTAGCGCTCAAGAGTCAGTTAGTGTCGGGAGATTTTATAGACCTGGCTGGTATTATATCTTGTTTATTAATCTGGAGGATGGCGATCGAGTCATTTTTGAATTGTTTTTTTGACTGGATTAGTGAGATAACGATCTCAAGTTATAGCCTCGTAACGATCTGACTGTGAAGGAACTATCGGCAATATTGTTGCAGTCAATTATAATAGTTGTTACTATCATTTCACCAGAACTAGCTATGAATCAACTACCTAATCAAACACCCGATCCTTTCGATACGAATCAACCATCTAATCGGTTCGATCCGCAAAATTTAGCGAAGGAACTAGATAGGGAAAATGTGGATAGACCGGTAGTCTACCATCCCGACACTAAAAAAGTTTTGCAAAAAGTCTTTATTATGCTAATTGTTGGCGGTGTAATTGTTGGGGGAATTCTATCTATAGGAATTCTGAAGCTGATGAAAAATTATGGATTGACAGATGTGCCGCCGAGGGAAGAAAAGGCGAGGTAGAATTTTGTCAATGGAGTTCGCTAAATATCCTTAACCATGAGGGAAAAAGCCTCGGCCATGCGGCAGGCTGTGTAGAGGCAAACTCCAAATAGGGCGCTGTTGCGATCGCTCTGGAATCCTTCGCTAAAGGGCCGCTCGATTTCTTATTAGGTGAGTATTTTGTAGGACTTACGCAGGTCGTACCAGAAACCGGGTTTTTTAGACAGGACTAAGGCAAAAAAAACCCGGTTTCTTTGGTTGGTGCGTAAGTTCTGACTTGTATAAGTTTTTTGTGAAGGCGGAAAGTTTTTTGCCGGGTTGCTTCTTTAATATAAAGCTAACCAAGCAAACATTAAGCTTATGTCCCGCCATTTGGAAAGATTGTTGCAAATTGACTCACTGTTGCGAGCAGCACAGCGGCAAACAACAGGAACAATTGCTGAAGCTTTGGAAGTTAGCGAAAGAACAATCCGTAGCGACTTGGCATTTTTGCGCGATCGGTTCAACGCCCCGGTGGAGTTCAATCGCCAAAAAGGTTTTCACTACATCGATCCAGATTGGCGCTTGCCCAGTATTTCTCTAAGTCAAGGTGAATTATTTGCTCTGACATTGGGAGCGAGAATGTTGCAAGCTTACTCAGGTTCAACTTATACCACAGAATTGCGCTCTGCGATCGCACGATTGAGTGAAAGATTGCCAGAACAAACTTGGATCGATCTTCAAAGAATTGCTGATGAACGCATTATTTTTAGAAGTGGTGCTGAAACCTATATTAACCCTGAAATCTGGAATCAATTAGTAGAAGCTTGTAGAACATCCCAGCAAGTCAAGATGTGTTATTTCACAGCAAGTCGCAATGCTAAGTCTGAGCGAGTGCTCGACCCTTACTTGCTGCACATTTACCGAGGAACTAACCCTTACGTAATTGGATTTTGTCAACAACGCCAAGAGATTAGGTGGTTTCGAGTCGATCGCATTCAGAGCTTAGAAATTCTTAATACTAAGTTTATGCGCGATCGCACATTTAATGCTCAAGAACATCTAGAGCGGATTTTTCAAGCTGAGGTAGGAGGAGGTAAACCCATTGAAGTAGAAATTTGGTTTGATGGGCCCACAGCACCCTATATCTGGGAGAGGCGATGGCATCCAACTCAGGAAATTGAACAACATCCTGATGGTTCGATTACCTTGAGGATGAGTGTGGCGGGTTTGAATGAGATTAAGCGGTGGGTGTTGGGGTATGGGAAAGGGGCGAGAGTGAAAAGCCCACCGGAGTTGGTGAAGTTGGTTCAAGATGAGGTAGAGGCGATGAGTAACAATTATAGTTTTCAGGAGGGATCTAGTTATGCTAATCACTGAATGCGATCGCGAGGAACGACAAGATAATAATTTGCCTTATGTAGAGTTGTGTTTTAGTCTCATCGGTAAAACTTTACCTGCGGATCATGGGTATGGTTTGTATTCCGCGATCGCACACTCTCAAGAGGAACTTCACAATTTAGCAGGGGTGAGTATTCAAACCATTCAGGGAATGCCTGATAAGCAAGGGGTAATTCATTTAAGCGATCGCTCTAAATTGAGAATCCGCCTACCTGGAGACAAAGTGCCGTTGGTGTATCCCTTAGCGGGCAAGCAATTAACTATTGGTAAGCACGCAATTCGGCTAGGAATCCCGCAAATTTTTGTATTGCAACCTGCCGCGAGATTGCGATCGCGCATTGTGATTATTAAGGGATTCCAAGAACCAGATACTTTTTTGGTAGCAGCAAAGCGACAATTGGATGATTTACAAATTCAAGGTAATCTGACAATTCCGCTGAATGAAGAGGGAGAATTTAGTCGGAAGGCAATTAAAGTTAAAACGTTTTCAGTAGTGGGTTTTAGTTTAGAAGTAATGGATCTCAGCGATGATGATTCTATTAAGTTGCAGGCTTTAGGATTGGGGGGTAAACATCGTATGGGTTGTGGGATTTTCAACACTTTGCCCCGTGCATGGAGGTTTGATAATGTCTAATCTGCCTGAGCATTTATTGGCAAAAAGTAAGCCGCCTATTACTCTTAAAAAGCACCTAGAAGATACGGCAAAATGTGCTTTACAAATCTTCCGGCTAGATGGTCGGTGGGGACAAAATTGGTGTAGATTCTTCAAAATTCAAGGCATTGAAGCACAAGAAAAATTCTTGTTAAATTTGCGTGTTGCAGCCTTATTGCATGACATTGGTAAAGCAAATGAGGAATTTTACAAAGCTGTATCTGAGGGATGCTATCAAACTTTCAGACATGAACATATCAGCGCACTGGTATTGCATTTAAAACAAGTTCGTTCTTGGTTACAAAAAGAAAACTCATCTTTAGATGTGGAAGTAATTACGGCTGCGGTTTTGTCCCATCATTTGAAGGCTGCGGAAAAAGGCGATCGCGAATGGGGAAAACCATCTAAAGTAACTCGCTACAAACCAGTTAAGCTTTACCTACTACATGATGAAATAAAAGTCACCTTACAAGAAATTGCGCGCGTCGCGAGTCTGGATCAGCCTCCCGAAATCGCGATCGCTACCTTCTCCCAAGATGCCATCTGGTGTAAAGCATGGGAAGATGGCATGAAAGCTGCTAGACAGTTCAAACGCAATCTAAACGATGAGCGAAGAAGTCTTCTTTTGGCTGTTAAAGCAGGGTTAATTGTTTCTGATGCGGCGGCTTCAGGATTGGTGCGAGAAGGAAAGAAAATTGATGAATGGATTGAAGAAGTTGTACATAGTAAAGCGATTACCAAGGCTGAAATTGTTACTGCGATTATTCATCCCATCATCGGCAAAATTGATGCAAGACGAGAGGATAAACCTTTTGATCTTAAGAAATTTTTGGAAGAAAACAACACGGGACAACTACAGATGCTGCAAGATGAAACTCTGCACACATTTCAGAAGGAAATAGGAGTGCAAGGTTCAAGAGTTTTGTTATTAGCTGCTTGCGCTGCTGGAAAAACTCTTACTGCTTGGAAATGGGCAGAAGAACAGGTAAAACACCATACAGTAGGAAAAGTAATTTTTCTTTATCCCACAAGGGGTACAGCAACGGAAGGCTTTAAGGATTACGTGAGTTGGGCACCAGAAGCAGATGCAGCACTGGTGACAGGAACAGCGCGTTATGAACTCGAAGCGATCGCAGAAAATCCACCCGACTCAATGAAAGAAAAAGACTTCACCACTGAGGATCGTCTATTTTCATTAGGCTTTTGGTCGCGGCGATACTTTAGCGCAACAGTGGATCAATTTCTAGGTTTCATGGAGCACAGCTATGGTGGGATTTGCTTGTTACCGGCTCTAGCAGATAGCGTGTTAATTATTGATGAAATTCACAGTTTCGATCGCAAGATGTTTGATAGCTTAATTGCATTTCTCAAACATTTCGATCTACCTGTTTTGTGTATGACAGCAACATTACCAACTTGTCGAAAAAATGAGTTAGTGGAAGCGGGATTAAAAGTATATCCAACAGCCAGCGATCGCGAAAACTTGAAAGACCTTGAAGAGAAAGAGAATCATCCCCGCTATCGACTTGAACCTGTAGAGAATTTTACCAGTGCGTTGACCAAAGCTAAACAGGCTTATAGCCAGGGTGAGCGAGTTTTATGGGTTGTGAATACAGTCGATCGCTGTCTGGCAATCTCACAAAAGCTAAAGGAGGAACTAAAGGTAGAAGTTTTGACATATCATAGCAGATTTCGATTAACCGATCGACAGAAAGTTCATACAAAAACGGTTAAGGCATTTGCATTTCAAAAAGTACGAAAACCAGCAATTGCTGTAACTACGCAAGTTTGTGAAATGTCTCTCGATCTTGATGCTGATGTTTTAATTACCGAATTTGCTCCCATTCCTTCCCTAGTTCAACGCTTTGGACGTGCTAATCGTCATTTAGTTAGGGGTAATGATTTTCGTGCTGCACTTCATATTTATGAGCCGCCGAAGGCTTTGCCATATAATCGTGAAGAATTAGACGCTGCTAGAAAGTTTATTAACGATTTAGGTGAGGGTGATATTAGTCAAAAAAGACTCGCTGACACAATGGAAAAATATACTCCTGAAGAACGAAGTAGCGATGGTTCCTCGCGTTTTCTCGATAGTGGCTACTTTGCCACGATGGGTAGTTTTCGAGATACGGATGAATATGCTGTTCCTTGTATTCTCGATCGCGATCTTGATGAGGTGGAAAAACGGATCAAGAAGCATCAACCTTATGACGGATACAAAATTAATGTACCTGAGACTTGGGCAAAAGGCGATCGTCCAAGTTGGCTACCAAGGTATTTAAAAGTTGCTGAGTGGGAAGGACATTACGACGAGCGATCGGGATTTCAGACCAAACCATTAGAGGATGTGAAATTATGAATGAACTAATTTCTATCCCATACACATTGGCCGAGTTGTCTTCTTCTCAGCATCGATCTGGTTTAGCAGGATTAGTTTTAATGGTACAATGGTTACATCGTTTTCAGCCGTGGAAACAAGATGGTTCTGCTATTTGCGAGATCGATAATTTGAGCGATCGCGGTGTAACTTTACGAATTAATCAGTTAGGTTTACAAGCACTACTCAATGAAGTCTATGCAGCGAGTTGGGAAGAAAAAATCGAGTACAAGTTACGCGAAGACAAGGAAACAGGAGAAATTATTCAGCCGATAAGGACTGAAGAAGTACCTGATAAAGATTCAAAAACAGGGAAAGTAAAGATCGACAAAAAAACAGGGCAACCCAAAACGAAGACTGCTTATTACTATCCTATGTTTGTACCACAAGGAGCATTCCTTGTTGATCCACAGTACGATCGTTCCTCTGATGGAAAAAATGGACTTTGGATTAAACTTTGGCGAGATGCTCTTTGGGCAATTCTAAAAGCCAAAGCACTTTCTCGCAACAGTTTTAAGGCAAGAGCGAATGAATTGTCAGATACAAAAGATGTCAAGGATATTTGGAAAAATTTAGCTAATCCTTCCTCACAAATCAAACTTGCAGGTAGCTTTTACTTGGGAGTACAGGAAAAAAATGCAGAAGATATCCCTTTTAAAGATAGGGGACGATATCATTTTCTGCTGCATTTCTGGTTTTTTGTTGCACAGATATATGTCCCCATTAAAATTAATATTGAGAAGGAAAAGGAGAGTAAAAAACATCAGGAAAATATAGATTTTTGGGGCTACGTAATAGCTATCCCTGATATTGCAAACCTCAAGTTTTTCTGTGATGAGTTTTTTGAATTTCTTAGTTCTAGGGAAATTAAACCATTTAAGTTTCTCCCTCGTGAATGTATTATAGACTTGCAACTTGAAGCAGCGCTGGAAATGAGCAAACGTCTTAAACTTCAGCTTAATAAAAGTGAGTCTAAAAAGAGTATGTCAGACTTAGTTAATGCAATAGACATTATTCATGCTCATAGACCTAAAGATGATACTAAATTCATTTATATTGGGCGTTTTTTACCAACGATGGAGATGGCTAATGAGTATGAAGCGATCAAAAATAGTCTATGGAGTCCGACATTTCGCCACCAAAGATTACTTAATCTAGTGAGGGATAAAAAATGGTATACAGGATTTGATTCGCTTCTGTGTACCATTCCCTACGAGCAAACGATGGAAAATGATTATTTCCGTCACGACTCACGCGAATCATTCAAATATGAGGTAGAAGATATGACCGAAGAAACAGAACAGGATCTTGGAACTGAAGTTGCCGAATACTCTTGCGAAAGACTGGTTTTGCGATTGGTAAAATCCTATGTATTAAGTAAGTTAGAAGGTAAATATCAACTCAAGTGGAAGGATGTTCAAGGCTCGCCGAAAGAAAGCGAGTATCGCGACAAAAAAGCAAAAATAGCTAAATCTGCTTTTTTGGATATTCGCAGCCGTAGCGAAAAATCAGATTTCATTAATTACTTTGCTTCTACGATTTGCTCTGTATCTCAACGAATGAATGAGTCAGATTTTGAAAAGCTAACTCGCGATCTCTATGAAGACACAGACAAAGTGCGTACTTTAACGATGCTTGCTCTTTCTGCCAACAGCTAACTGTCAATTTAACTTCAAGGAAAAACTGGACTTATGCCTAACAATAATCTCTTTACAACTGTCCTCACCTACGCTGCTCCTAGTTCTAACTATCGCGGCGAAAGTGAAGAAAACCGCACTGTTCTCCAAAAGATTGCGAAGGGTACAAAGGAACATACAGTTATTAGTCCCGAATCAATGCGTAATGCTTTACGAGAAATGTTAATTGAGGCTGGATTACCTTGTAATCGTAAGCGTCTACACGACCAAGATCAGCTTGCAGTCGAATTTAAAGAATTTCCAAATGCCAGCAAGTTTGCTGATGATTTTATCTTTGGGTTCATGGTTGCTGATAATGAGGCCATCAAGAAAAATAAAGGGATGCTTCCAAAAAGAGATAGCATTTTGCGAATGAATATGGCTGTTGCAGTGACTCCTTATCGGTTTGATGCAACCTTTCACCAATCCCCAAAAAATGCCGAGACAGAGAATAATAAAGATACCTTCTGGAAGAATTCCAAGAAAAATAATTCAACACTTTTGCACCGTGAAATTTCCCACACTGCTTATCAGTATCCTTTTGCTCTTGCTTACAACGACTGTAAGGAAAAGCCTGAATGGGTGAAACCATTACTAAAGGCAATTGGTGAGCTTTCTAATGTTGCTGGTGGACACGCACGTAGTTATTATGAAATGGCTCCTAAGAGTATTATTGCACGTCTAACTCCTTGCCTTGTCGCAGGTTTTAATACTTATGGATTTGATGAAAATGGAAACTTTAACGAATTATCTCGGCTGCATTCGGAAGACCTACCTGCTGAGGAATTTTGGATTGGTGGCGAGATAATTCGTAATATGAAAGCAGAACAACGGAAACACCTACAGGATGCTGGCGCAAAGCTGTACGAAAATCCCCAAAAGTTGATAATTGACATTGCTAATGACTTTTTAGGTTAAGAAAATCCCAATGAATTGTATGTGGTTGCGTGTTCGTGCGCCCTTTGCTGCCTATCGTGGTTTTCAGGCTGGAGTTTATCGCTCAACTATGCCTGTAATGCCTCCTTCTGCTGCATTAGGCTTAGTCTTAAATCTGGCGGGAATTGAAATGCGAACTGGGTTGGATCAAGTAACAACTCAAATTCGTAAAGATATTCCCCATTTACAATTAGCAATTGGAGCAGTTGACGGTTCAAAAAGTGAGATTTGTACGCTTTACCAACAACTTCATAGTTATCCTGTTGGATCTTCTGGTAAGGAACTTAAAGAAAAAACTCATGGGGCAAAATACTGGATTGTTCCTGTACGGCGAGAGTTAATTGTTGGACTGGATATTATCATCGGTATTCGTGAATTTGAAGGGCTATTTGAACGCATCCGTCAGGGATTGCGGGGCGAATTAAACGATCGCCGCTACGGTTTACCGTTTGCTGGTGATAATAACTTCCTTTTCGATCGCATTGATATTATGGATAGCCCACTGTTAACCCACTGGTATGAAAAAATGGAAGTTGACTCAGAACCACGCAAGCGATCGCAACGTTTGACGGTTGGTATCGATCGCCTTGATAACAGTAAAACAATAAGTCATCTTTTTGCGCCAATTTCTGAACCCTCAATTGAGCCGCCTTTGAATGCTTGGATTTGGACACCTAAGAAACCAGATTAATACGTAACTGGCACATCGTAGGATGCTTTATTATATAAAGTTCTGTAGGGGCGGGAACGCCTACGATATTTGATTATTATCTAAAAATTCTCGCTTACCCGCCCCGCCCCTACTCAAGATACTCAGCTTGGAGATAAGGAAGAGTTGTAAGTCGGCAAAAGTGCCGCTAAAATAAAAACATTGTGGACAATGTGAGGTTATTGATGGGGAGACAGTTTTCTCCCAACTGCAACAGAAACTTCAAAAACGTCGCGATCGCGCTGGTTTATGAGTAATATTTGTCGGTTTACTTTTTCAAGAACCTTTTGAGGAGTGATTATAGCGGAAACTTTTTTGCCTAGTGAAATAGCTAAAGTAATCCTAACCTGAAAAACCATCAGGTAAAAAACTTTAACTCAACCCATATTTCACCATGCAACTACTCGAAATTGACTATTTTTCACCCCCAAAACAAAGTACAATTCGCGTCTCGGCCCTCCACGCGATCGCGTACTGTCCCCGCCTTTTCTACCTCGAAGAAGTAGAAGAACTCTACACCCAAGATGCAGCAGTATTCGCCGGTCGCCGACTCCATGTTGAGATCGAAAAACAGGAAGATGAAGACTGGGAAGACCTTTACTTAGAAAGTGAAGAATTGGGCTTGCGAGGCCGCCTAGATGCCCTTCGCACCCGCGATGGTCAAACAATTCCCTACGAGCACAAACGGGGGCGCTGTCACCGAGATGCACATAATCAGCCCCAAGCTTGGGAAAGCGATCGCATCCAAATTCTCGCCTACGCTTACCTCATCGAATCAGCTTTACGCATTCCAGTCCCAGAAGGCCGCATCCGCTACCATGCTGATAACGTCATGGTTCGCGTCCCCTTCGATGATACAGGACGGGCAGCAGTGCGAGAGGCGATAGAGCAAGCGCGATCGCTCCGCCAGTCCCCCTGTCGCCCACCCGTCACCGACAACGAACGCCTCTGTACCCGCTGCTCCCTTGCTCCAGTCTGCTTGCCAGAAGAAGCCCGACTTGCCCACAACCGAGAATGGCAACCTATTCGGTTATTTCCTGAAGACGACGAACGACAAATTGTTCATGTTTTAGAACCAGGAACATCAGTAGGTCGTTGCGGAGAACAAATCAAAATATCTCGCCGAAATCAACCTACAGAAATCCTACCAGCGCGGCAAATCGGTCAAATTGTTCTCCATAGTTTCTCCCAAATTTCCACCCAGGCTTTGTATTTTTGCACCGAACAAGCAATTGGAATTCACTTTGTTTCTGGCGGGGGACGCTATGTAGGAAGTTTCGATGCTCGTGGTGGTAGCATTCAGCGTCGGATTCGTCAATACGAAGCATTAAGTAATTCTCAGAATTGTTTAGAATTAGCCCGAAAATTAGTCATTTGTCGGGGTCAAGGACAGCGCAAATTTTTAATGCGCGGTGGACGAGGAAAGGAAGCACCAGAGGAACTAAAAAAAGCCATTAATCAAATGAAAATAGTTCTGGCTCAAGTTCCCCAAGCTAAAGCTCTGGAAAATTTATTAGGATTAGAAGGAAACTTGGCCGCCCTGTATTTTGGAGCCTTACCTTATTTGATTGGTAATGATGTTTCTCCCCTGTTGAATTTTTGTGGTCGTAACCGTCGCCCGCCCAAGGATCGATTTAATGCTTTGTTGAGTTTTGGCTATGCTTTACTGATCAAAGATGTGATGAATGCTATCCTAACTGTGGGTTTAGAACCAGCTTTAGGATTCTATCATCAACCTCGTTCCCAAGCCGCACCTTTAGCCCTAGATTTGATGGAAATTTTCCGCGTTCCCTTAGTAGATATGGTGGTTATGGGTTCGATTAACCGAGGGCAATGGCAACCCCAAACTGATTTTGAGATCCGGGGAGAACAAGTCTGGTTAAATGAAGCGGGGCGACGCAAGATAGTGGATTTATACGAACGCCGCAAGGAGGAAACTTGGAAGCATCCTGTGACTGGTTATTCTCTTACTTATCGTCGTTTGTTGGAGTTAGAAGTACGTCTTTTGGAAAAGGAATGGATGGGTGAAGGTGGTTTATTTGCACAATTGATTGTGCGGTGAGGTGTAACAATGGCTGAAGCTAAAAATTGGTATCTAATTACCTACGATATTCGTTGTCAAAAACGCTGGCGAAAGGCTTATACTTTGCTCCAAGGTTACGGCGAAAGAATCCAATATTCTATTTTTCGTGCTTGGCTGAGTCAGCGGGAAAGAGAAAAGTTACGATGGGAGTTGGAGAAGGTGTTGGCATCAGAGGATAGTTTGTTACTTGTCCGTTTGTCTCATCAATGTGCGAGTACGCTTTGTGCTTACAATCGCCCTGGTGCTTGGCCAACCTTGGGGGAATCCTATCGCCTGGTTTGAGGAAAATGCAAGCACCTCTGCTTGTGGAGGATTTCCGATCTATCTACAAGGGCAGAAGGAAAATGCAATCTTCAGCAATCGTTTCAGCCGTATTAATTTTATGAAAGAAAGTGTACAGTGAAAGATATTTAGTTGGCTTATATATACTGCCAATCGCGTTCCCTGTAGTTGACTTCACGACATATTCCGAGCAGGCAATGCCAAGATCGATAACACTTTCATTTAACACTGTTCCTCAACTGACCTATGCCAGAACTTCCCTTGTCTATTGCTCAACACTACCACGAGCGAACGAAATACGACCCCCAAACCATAGCGGCCAAAAATAAACAACTAGATTGGGAACAACAGCCAGTTCCCTTTAAGGAATATAAAATTGGGGCAACTTTTGACTTAAAGCCATATCTCAGAGATCGATCGGAAGGGTTAGCGACCGATCCTGATGTGAAATGGTGGCAACGATTGTCTCGGTTGCTGCTTTGTAGTTACGGTTTGACGGCGAAAGTACCGACAATGGGGGGAGCTCCGCTTTATTTGAGATCGGCCCCTTCTGCGGGTGGGCTATACCCTGCGGAGGTTTATATAATTTCTCGCGGTACGGGATTGTTACCTGCGGGACTTTACAACTATCAAGTTAGGACTCATTCTTTAGTTCATTTTTGGAATAGCGAAGTTTGGCCAGCTTTGCAAGGGGCTTGTTTTTGGCATCCGGCTTTAGAGGAGACAAAACTCGCGATCGCAATTACAGCAGTTTTTTTCCGTTCAGCTTGGCGTTACGAAGATCGGGCCTACAGGCGAATTTACTTGGATAGCGGCCACCTACTGGGCAATATCGAGTTAGCCTGTGCTCTGAATGACTATCGGCCGCACCTAATCGGCGGATTTGCCGATGCTGCGGTGAATGAATTGCTTTACCTTGACTCGGAACAAGAAGGAACAATCGCGATCGCAGCCTTAGCTGATTTACTAGAAATAGAACAAAACTTGCCTAGATTCCGAACCGCCTTGTCCGGGCCCACCCAGACAGACTATCCGAAAATTCCAGAGGGTCAACTGCTGGTATCGCTGCACAAAGCTACTCTGATTAACTCCGATTCCTTGGGAACCGATCGTTGGAAAGCTGATGAAAGTGAAGAGCAACTAGAAGATAAATATAACTTCCCTTTCTGCACAAAAGTTTCTGCCGTCACTCCATCCATACCTTGGGGTGCAAACCTCGAATCCTTAGAAAGTACAATTTTTAAGCGGCGTTCTACCCGTGCCTATACAGGTGCTACATTGAATTTGGGCGAACTTCTAGCTTTACTAGATTTTACTTATCAATCCCATCACTATATCGACCAAGGTTTAGACGGTTCGCCCGATTATTTCGACCTGAGTTTAATTGAAACATTTATCGCCGTTTCTGGCGTAACAGGTTTAGAAGATGGCTGTTACTATTACGCTCCCAAAGCTCAAGAATTGCGACAAATTCGGTTTAAAAATTTTCGGCGTGAGTTACACTTTTTGTGTTTGGGGCAAGAACTGGGGAGGGATGCAGGAGTGGTGCTGTTTCATACCGCCGACTTGAAGAAAGCAGTAGCAAAATATGGCGATCGCGTGTACCGCTATCTGCATTTGGACGCTGGCCATTTAGGGCAAAGATTGAATCTAGCAGCCATCCACCTACGTTTAGGAGTCAGCGGTATCGGTGGCTTTTTCGACGACCACGTTAACGAAGTTCTCGGCATTCCTGCTGATGAAGCCGTCCTTTACATCACCACTCTCGGCCGGCCAAGATAGGGAGAGGGGGAGATGGGGAGC
>NZ_CACA01000361.1:0-44289 GCF_000180455.1 Kamptonema sp. PCC 6506 | reverse complement strand
CCTCTGCTCCTCTGCGCCTCTGCCCCCACCTTCCCCATCCTCCGATCCACTGCTAGTTTACGATGAAGGGGGTCAATTTCTAGGCGTTGGTCAGCGAGTTTACTCAGATACAGGCAGCATTTTGGCTCCTCAAATTGTTTTTTAGCCTCAAACCAATTATAGAAGAAGGGGCTAGGGGCTAGGGACTAGGGGCTAGGGAAAGAGAGAGGGAGAGAGGGAGAGGGGGAGCAGGGGAGCAGGGGAGCGAGGGAGTGGGGGAGAGAGGGAGAGGGGAGCAGGGGAGCGGAGGAGCGGGGGAGATATTACCAATTACAAATTACCAATTACCTAATTAGCAATTACCAATTACCGATTACCAATTACCAATTACCGATTACCAATTATGCAGGTATCCCCAATTGATTAACAGCCGCAGCAGGCCCTACTAAAGAAATATAGGGTTCAATGAAATATCGGCAAGCAGCTTGCTGAGCAAAATCTGCACTAACAGCAGCAATATCAGTTTGAAACTGTTTGTCAAACTCAATTCCCAACCCCAAAATTTCGTACCAGCCTAAAACTTGGGCAATTTGCGAATTAGTCTGTTTACCTAAAGCATACTGACCTAACATTTTATTCTTACAAGCTTGTAACTCCTCACTTGTCAAGGGCGCGGCTGCTAGACGTTCGACTTCCGATTGCAAACCTTCTAAAGCGATCGCACTATTCTCAGGAGCCGTACCCATATAAACCACAAACTGAGAACTATCAATGCGTGTTGGGTAGAGCGCGGAAACGTCGTAAGCTAAGCCCCGTTTTTCCCGTAATTCCACAAATAAGCGACTCGAAAGCCCATTACCTAAATATGTACTCAGCAACTTCATCGCTGCGTAGTCGGGATGATTCACCTCTGGTGTCAGATAACCCAGCATCACCACTGACTGCTGAGTTTCTTGGGGAGTGACAGTGAGGCGAGGGTTGGTCGAGATCGGTGCAACGCTCAATGTTGGTAGTGGGGTTGCTGGCGCTTGCCAATCTCCAAAAACCTTAGTAACTAAAGCGATCGCTTCCTCCGCTTTAATACGCCCCGCTAGAGAGATGACTACATTATCTGGGCGGAAATAAGTTTGATGGTAGTTTTGAATATCGGCACGACTCACCTGAGAAATAGTCGCTTCCGTACCCAAGGTTGAGAAAGCGTAAGGGTGATCCTCGTACATCACTTCCCGCAGTTGCTCAAAGGCGATCGCAAAAGGTTGCTCCAACTGAGAGCGAATTGCTTGCATTGCGATCCGCCGTTCCAAATCTACCTCAGATTCCGGGAAAGTGGGCGATCGCAGCAATTGCCCCGCCAACTCCAAAATCTCTGCAAAGTCAGCCGAAACCGTTTTCAGCGACAGTAAAAAATAATCACTTGAAGCGTCTGCACTCAGTCTTGCACCCACCGACTCTACACACTCGGCAATTTCCTGCGAAGACAACTTCTCGGTTCCCTTTGTTAGTACCGCCGCCAACAAGTGAGAAAGTCCAGCAAGCTTAGCTGGTACGCACCTGCTTCCTGCTCTTAGAAAAATACGAGCTGCAATAATATCGGCTGCGGGATTTTCCGCTGCTAGCAGGACAATACCGTTGTCTAAAACCGTGCGGTGAATTTCACTGTTCATTTTTTAGGAAGGGGAAATTTTGAGTTTTGAGTTTTGAGTTTTGAGTTTGTAGGAATTGGTTTAGCTGCTCATTTTTACAACTATATAGACAAGTTTCTTACAAAACCTGCTCAGGAAAGGGCAAGGATCGGGGAAAGTTTTGAGTTGAAAATGCTTTAACTCATCACCGACAGCGGAAGAAAATCAACAATTAAAAATTAAATTGATGTTTTTAATTTTTAACTTTTAATTATTCAGAGTGGTTTGACTGCCACTGCTGCATAGTGGGCGGGAGATAGATATTTTTGAGCTAAGCGCTGGAGTTCTGGTGGTTGAAATTCCTTAATCTTAGCTGGATAAGTGACAGCTAATTCGGCAGCAGCAATTGTGCTGTAATAACCGTAAAGGCCAGCCAGTTGGCCGGGCGTTTCGGTAGAGAAGGCGAAGTCGTTGCACAACTGTCGTTTGCACCGAGCCAGTTCAGAGTCAGAAACCGGAGTTGAAAGCAATTCCCAGACGCGATCGCCGATCTTATCTTCAACTTTTTCGATAAATTGCGGTTCGAGGACTGCACTAATTGTAAATAAACTCGAATCTTTTTGCAGTGAGAAACTGCTATCGATCGCCTGTACCCATTGTAACTCTTCCCGTAGTTCCCGAACTAAGCGGGAAGAGCGCCCATCTCCCAGCAGCACCGAGAGCAAGTCTAAACCATAAGCACTCTCAAATTCCTCTACTCCGGGCCCTACCCAAGCCATCATCAGCCGTGCTTGCTCCAGTCTGGGCAAGTAGAGTTCCTCGCGGCGGATTCCTCTGACTGGAGGCTCTATCTCTGCCCTCAGTTTGGGACAATAGCACTTGTCATAGAAGCCGTCGAAAGCCAATTGCGCCGCCTCTAGAGCTCTTCCTTGCTCAATTCCTCCCACGATCGCCACTGTAATATTTTCGGGCTGGTAGTGACAGCGATGGAAAGAACGCATTTCTTGGGGCGATCGCTCCCAAAGTTGCGCTTCCGTCCCCAAGACTGAGCGCCTGTAGGGGTGGCGATCGTAAACTATCTCCATCAGAGTTTGAAACGCAATCCAGTCTGGATTATCCTGGGCTTGGCGGATTTCCTCCAATACAACATCCCGTTCCAAGTCAAACTCGCCCTCTGGGATTGCAGCCCGGAGCAGCAACTCTGCCAATATATTTGTGACATCTTCAAAATATTCAACCGCAGTAGTAATGAAAAAATGGGCATAGTCGTGGCTTGTGGCTGCATTCGCCATCCCGCCATGATTTTCTATCACTTGGTCAAATACGCCCGGGCCAATGCGATCGGTACCTTTAAAAATCATGTGTTCCAAAAAGTGCGCCATCCCCGACCAGGGATCGGGTTCTAAGGTAGCGCCAGCCTTTACCCAAACATCTACCACTGCTACAGGTGTCGCAGGAATGTATTGGTGAATAACTGTTAACCCGTTGTCCAGCTTCAATACATGAGCTGGGAATTCTAAAGCAGTGGGGAGTTGAGACAAACTAATTAATCTTAAAACTCTACATAACTTCACATTGAACTATGGTAGCGCTTTGCGATCGCTCAATTCAGAATAAATTGATACAGATTGAGATCGCGATCGCTCATCTTGTCGCTAAAGCTCCTGGCAAGGGGGATAAATGAGAAATCCTGGCTGTAAACTTACACTTGTAACACCCGATCGGAACTGACAGCAGATTGCCGATAGATAGAATACGATCGAGCTCGGATATCAACTATTGACAGAGTAATTAAACCTGACTGTACTTTATCAACCTACAATCTCCAGTAGGTAGTTAACTATAGAGGAGACAGAGTAATTAAACGTGATTGTACTTGATCGACCTAGAATCTCCTGTAGGTACTTAACTTTATAGGATATAAATTATAGTTTATTTTGAGCATACTTAACTTCCGAAGTCAATATTTAAGTTGAAATTCTAATAATACTACCTTCGACTGAGCCTCAATCAGTCGAGAGAAAGAGGAAGTAACTTGAACCCTCCCATACGCTAAAAAGTGTACCGATCGAACACTATTTCAAAGAGGAGAACCTACATGGTAGCTACACTTGAGGATACTAAGCGCCAAGCGATTGCCAGTAAGCTAACAGACATGAAAGCGGTGCAGAACCTACTGATTGCGAATGAAGAAATGTTCTTGCAATCCTGTAGTGACTCCGACCTTTGCAATCGCTTCCGAGATATGCTCGAAGATGACCGCAAAAATCTGGGCATCTTAGAAACCACTATCGTTCAGTACGGTGTTCAAGGTAAGCCAAAAGAAACAGCCGTAAAAATGATTGAAGAAGTTCAGAAACTGATGAAGGGTTCTGAACTTACACTGTTTGAAAAAGTAGGTCAGCACGAACTGCTTAAGCACAAACAAACAATGACTGGATTGTTGATTCATAAAGCCGCTCAAGTAGTTGGTGCTGACATTGAAGCCGCCATCACCCCCCTTAATACAGTTAACTTTGAAAACCGCGCTCACCAAGAGCAACTTAAAGGTATTCTAGAAGTCCTCGGTGTCCGCGAACTAACAGGAAAAGACCCAGATCAAGGAGTTTGGGCCCGCGTTCAAGATGCAATGGCTGCTGTAACTGGTGTCATTGGTGGTGCTGTTAGTCGTAGCAAAGACGAGATGAACATCACGGAAATTATCTCGATGGATCATCGCAAAGTCGATGCTCTTTTCATGCAAATTGCTGGTACTAACGAACCCCAAAAACTGCAAGAATTCTTCGGTCAACTTTACAAAGACTTAAGCGTTCATGCAGAAGCAGAAGAGCAAGTCGTTTACCCCGCAGTCCGCAGCTACTACAATAACACCCAAGAGCTGTACGACGAGCAAGCTCAAATGAAGGAAATGCTAGCTGACATTAAGGCTACTAGCCCCAGTTCTTCTGAGTTCAAAGCTAAAATTGAAAGGCTGATGGCTGATGTTAAGGATCACGTCCGCCAAGAAGAAAATGATTTGTTCCCTTACATTCGCCGCAACTTAAGCGAAGTGCAAATGGAACAAATGGCTACTCAGTTTAAGGAAGCAAAAAGCCAGTTACAAAAACAGATGGCTGCCAGCATAAGCTAATTAAGTAGATGCTAATTATCGCTGAATAAAAAAGTGTTAGATAGCTAATCTGCAACCAACAAATCCCACCATCTAAAAGGTGGGATTATTGTTAATACCAACATCCGATCGGAAAACTATACTTGTCCAGGCAATTAGAAATTGCTCGTAAAAATAAAGTCCGCATTAAACATAAGATAAGGATGGCTAAAAAGCTGACTGTATAAACATTCTTCCTTCTCTCTCAGATAACTAAATCCTTCTTCCTTCTTCCCTAGCTATAGTAAAAAAATTAGCCCGCGAAGGCGGACTTTGTTTGCGCGTCCGCCTTACTTTGCGAACGATCTTCGCTGGGCATAATTTTTAACCGTTAATTACGTCGCCACCGTTGGGATGCAATATTTGACCTGTCATATAAGACGAATCTTTCGAGGCCAAAAATACATAACAAGGTGCAACTTCATCGGGTTGACCAGCACGCCCCAGCGGTGTATTTGCACCAAATTTTTCTACTTTTTCTTCAGGGAAAGTAGAAGGAATTAGCGGTGTCCAAATTGGGCCGGGAGCTACCCCGTTGACGCGAATCTCTTTTTTGGCTAAACTACCAGATAAGGAGCGCGTAAAGGCAACGATCGCACCTTTTGTTGAGGAGTAATCGAGCAATTGTTGATTGCCTTTGTAGGCGGTTACTGAGGTGGTGTTAATAATTGCACTACCTTCTTTGAGATGTTTTAGAGCGGCTTTTGTGAGGTAAAACATTGAGAAAATGTTAGTGCGAAAAGTGCGCTCTAGCTGTTCGGCTGTGATGTCCTCAATGCTTTCTTGGGGATGTTGTTCGGCGGCGTTGTTGATTAGAATATCGAGGTGCCCGAATGCTTTAACAGTTTGTTCTACAAGTTTCTGACAAAAGCTTTCATCTCCTACATCACCTGCGATCGCGAGACAGCGGCGGCCTTGTTCTTCTATTAATTGTTGGGTTTGTTTTGCGTCTTCATGTTCGTTGAGATAGGCGATCGCAACCTCAGCACCTTCTTTAGCAAATGCGATCGCTACAGCACGACCAATCCCGCTATCTCCCCCAGTAATTAAGGCTACTTTCCCCCGCAATTTATCACTACCGCGATATTCAGCCGCCTGCGATTCAGGTGGCGGTGTCATCTGCGCTTCGCTCCCCGGACGCTGTTCTTGATGCTGTGCTGGTAAAGTCTGTTCTTGTGTCGGCATAAAATCACCTCTAAGTTCTACCTTCCATAGATAAAGGTTTCCCTCAGAGCGTGAATCATGCTTTTAGCAGATCCACTTCTACGACTAAAGTTAAGTTATAAGTCTGCGGAGGTGGACTTTGTTTGTAGTCGTCGGTCATTAAGAGTGGGAGCGATCGCACTCTATCGATCCTACAACGCGATCGACTATCTCATTCCATCACACATCTTTGCAGCCTAAAAAAGCTGCACCCCCAAAATTAATTTGGAAGTGCAGCTTAAAGACATTGCTCAAGACATTAAGTCTTAAGTCAAACAGCTAATTGAGATTAAAACACCTGACTAGCAGCAGGAGCGGCAAGCAGTAGCTTCTTATCCTCGGAAGTATCTTGTGGAACAATACTCAGAGAACTGAAGGAGTCTTCAGTCTTAGTCGTATCCACAAAACCCCCAGCATTAGAGGCCAGCAAGCTATCAACCCCACTTGTCGGTTGAGTGACCGAACTACCGCCATTCGTTAAAGGATCGCTAACTTCAGTAGCAGAAATAGTCACTCCATTTGTACTTCCACCAGTTACCAAGTCAAGGGTGGCAGAAGATAAAGGAGTTGTCCCATCCGCAGTTGGGGTAGCCGTATTCGATACCACTGGCGCTGTATTCGGCCCCGGTACATTGAATGTTACAGGGTTCGGCCCAGTGGGAATTGGGAATGGATTCTGTACTTCCGGCGTGAAGACTTCCAGTACATCGTAAGTCCCAGGCGCTACATTAGTGAACGTGGCAATACCGCCAGCGTTGGTTCTTACTAATTGTTCGCCTGCATCCACAACCCCATTCCTGTTCAAATCTAGCAAGAAGGGGATGTTTTCCAAGGGCGGTTCACCGCTATCTTGGATACCGTTGCGGTTGTCGTCTCGGAATTTAACAACGTTGAGGTTGTACAACAGACCGTTACCCACTACAGCACAACCAAACTCTTGATTTGCGCCGAGATTGATGTCAAGTTTTTGAGTAGTCTTGATCGCACCTGTGGGTGTGACTTCCCGGAGGCGATACAAACCAGGGGCCAAATTGTTAAATGAGAAGTTACCAAAGGTATCGCTGACAACGGTGGGTTCTCCAGCATCAAGGACGTTGTTACCGTTCAAGTCCAGTGCGATCGTTACCCCTGCAATACCCTTCTCATTTCCATCTTTATAGCCGTTGTTGTTTAAATCCTCGAATTTACACCCAGTGATCCGGCTGTTAAGGGCATTACCAAAAATCACCCGGGCATCGGTGTTGCTGAGGTCAAACTGAACGCGCGTAGCCATAGTAGGCGTGAAACCAGTCGGCACGACTTCCCTGACTACATAATTGCCTGCGGGCAAATTGGTAAAGGCAGCCTCACCTGCGGCATTGGTGGTAGTTGACTGTTCTCCAGCATCTACAGCACCGTTATCGTTAGCGTCAATAAAAACTTGAACCCCTCCGATTCCCGCTTCCCCTAGATCTCGGCGACCGTTAACGTTTTGGTCATTGTATTTGAATACCGTGATATTGGGTCGAGTATTTCCGACACCACCGCTGGAAGTCCCACTAGCAGGAACAGCAGGAAAAGTAACAGAAGGTTCTGGGTTGGTGGGGGGGAAAGTCGGAGCAAAATTCGCTCTAATTACCCGAATGCCATTAACGGCATTGGAATCGGGTATGGCGAATTCTAGGGGTGATTGTGGTTGCACCAGAGGGCCTGGTACGGCAATCTCGCGGGGATTGGTAGTCGTGGAGACTGGATCGTTAGCGTTACCTGTGGGGATGTTAGTGCCTGGTATTAGTGCAGGGCTGCCGTCTGCGAGCGTCCCTGGGAAGATTTCCCGTAAGGAGTAAGTGTTGGTCGCTAGTAAATCTCTGAAGCTAACACGTCCGTCTGCGTTGGTGATCCGCAGGGGTTCTCCAGCGTCAAAAACCCCGTTCCTGTTTATATCCAAGATGAAGGGAACATTAGCAATCGGAACTTCTCCCTGTGCCGGTTCAAAGGTACCGTTGCGATTGGTGTCTCGGAATTTGAAGATGGGGATTTCATAGAGTTGAGTGTTCCCAATATTCGCGCAACCCCAGATTTCGTTTTGGCCCAGGTTGATGTCGAGATTGGGAATGTTGTTGGGGGGAGTGCTTTGGGGAAAATCTCTTTCTAAGGGGTTCGTGTTGAGCCGTTCCTCCCGAATTCGGTACAGGCCCGCGTTCAAATTACTGAACTGCCAACTGCCATCCCGATTTGTGTAGGTAAAGGTTTCACCGGCATCAAAGGTATTGTTGTTGTTGTTGTCAATATAGACTCTGACACCTTCAATACCTGGCTCATTTCCATCCCGAAAGCCGTCATTGTCAACGTCAAGGAATTTGCAACCAATGATCTGGCTGCCAGTCGGAGAGTTGCCAAAGGTAATTCTGGCATCATTATTGTTGACGGTGACTGCCAGCGACTGGGGTGTGGTGGGTCGGAAACCGTTCGGCACGACTTCCCTGACCACATAAGTGCCTGGTACTAAGTTAGGGAATGTGAAGCTACCGTCGGATGCTGTGAGTCGACTGGTTTCTCCCGTATCCAGTACACCATCGTTGTCAGCATCTATGAAGATTGTGACATTTCCAATTCCGGGTTCTCCAGGTTGGCGGAGACCGTCAGCGTTGTCGTCCCTGAACTTAATACCCGTAATTCCGACTGGGACATCCCCGACAAACACTCTCGGATTGGGAATTACTGGACTTACTTGACTAGCTTCTAATTCTGCCATGATTTCTCTCCTTCACACCTAAATCCATTAAATTACAGACTAATGTATCGGTTTGTCAATCACCCATTAGTTTTTGTTAATGGCTGAAAACCGCTACTCACTCATACTGAATACGTTTGCACTTGCTCTGATGTTCCTCATCCAACAGGAAAATGCTTCAAGCTTTGTCGCAGGAAAGTATATCAGGTTTTTAACAACTCTGGCAATTTCAACCCAACATCTTCTGTCCTCAAAAATTGTAGGGCAGATGCGATCGCTGGGTTGCTAGCAGATGGGTCATCGAGCTGAAACATGGGAACAGTGCGTTGGCCCCCACAAAATTCTCGCTCTTTCCGAGGTCAGCCCCAGCCGTACATTAGAATTCTGCTCCCAATATACAAACTAGCGAACAGGCTCCCGGAACCCAGACCTTACTGTTGGAAGTTGCCAACAATAGAGTATCACGGCAATTGCACTTTAACTGCTTTCCTATCCGTTATTGCTGTTTAGAAAACCGGGAAGAAAGGCGATCGCACCTGAAAAAACCGGGAGCCTCCCATATTGGAAAAAGACTTAACCTCCCCAGCCCCTTCCCTACAAGGGAAGGAGAAAGAAAGAAAGGAATAAATTTCCTCTTCCCGATCCGGGGGTAGGGAAGAGGTCAAATTCAGCATTCAGGCAAATGGGGATGCTGCTAAAAAACCCAAATTGCTATCAGAGACCGCACTGGCTGACCCCCCGCTTCTAGATGCAATTAATTCGCCTGTGTTGCTAATTTGGATCGGGTTAGCATTTTTTTCCTGAGTAATATTGAGTTGCGGGAGGCTTAAGCCATTAGCCAAACTCAGTAAGTCTTTACCGCCGTTACCACCGTCAAAATTCAAAATGGCATCACTGCCAGCCGCACCCACGAGGAAACTATCGGGTTCCACTCCCGCCCTGAAAATCTCCTGTTCTAGTTTACTGCTACTGTCGGTCACAGGATCGCTATCAAAGGATTTCTTTGCCAACTCATCTTCAGAAGTCCCCGTCAGCAGATCGATACTACGGGCCGAGATGTCTGTACTCACAGTAACAATAGCAGGGGGTGTAGTCTGGATGAAACCGGGAGGCGCAATTTCTCTAAGTACATAGGTTCCCACAGGGACATTGCGGAAACTATAGTTACCTTGGGCATCGGAAAAGACGGAAGGTTCGTTCGCGTCTAAGCTGCTGTTGTTATTAAGGTCAATGTAAATTTGGGTGTTGGCGATCGGGGGTTCCCCCGCATCTAAACGGCCATTGGCATTGATATCGTTGAATTTAACACCGCTGATATTGCCCAATACTAAGCTGTTGCCAAACGAGATGTTTGTGGCATTTGTGCCATTGGTGACGGTAATCGGGCTAGGATTGGGCGTAGTTTGACGAAATCCTGGTTGTTGAACTTCTCTGACAAAATAAGTGCCCGCTGGCAAATTAATGAAAGAAAAATTACCTTCGGGATTTGTTAAAGTCGCTGGTTCGTTACTGTCTAGGCTACCGTTGTTATTGAGGTCGAGGTAGATAGACCAGTTGGCAACTCTTGGTTCTGGTGGCTCATTTACGCCATCCCCATTAAGGTCATTGAATTTGAAACCGCTAATACTACCTGTGGGGAAGTTATTGCCGAAATTGACTCCTGCGGCATTAGTACCCCCACTAATGTTAATCGGGCCGGGATTAGCTGTGGTTTGTACCCAACCTGGTTGCAGGACTTCCCTAACTAAGTAAGTACCAGAGGATACGTTAGCGAAAGTATAGTTCCCTTGTCGATCGGTGAAAGTATTGGGTTCCCCTGTATCTAATCTGCCATTATTATTGGAATCTATGTAAATTTGCCAGTCAGCCAGTGTCGGTTCTGTTGCGTCTCTGAAACCATTGGCGTTGAGGTCGCTGAATTTAAGACCGCTGATGCTACCCGTGAAGAAGTTGTTACCAAAGTTAATGTTACTAATATTCGCCCCTGGAGTTAGGTTGATCGTGCCAGGATTAGGCGTAGTTTGTCGAAAATTGGGTTGCTGAACTTCCCTGACTGTGTAGTTACCGGGGGGGATATTAACGAAGGCATAGTTACCTTCGGCATTAGTAAAAGTTGAGGGTTCGCCTCCATCAATGTTGCCATTGTTATTGAAGTCGAGGAAAATTTGCCAGTTAGCGAGTGTAGGTTCTCCCGGATCTATTTGACCGTTGGCATTGATGTCGTTAAATTTGAACCCGCTGATGTTACCTGCGAAGAAGTTATTACCAAAGTTGACACCTGTGGCGTTAGTACCGCTGATGATGGTAATGGGGGCAGGATTGGTAGTGGTTCGCCTCCAGTTGGGTTGCTGAATTTCCCTAACTGTGTAGGTTCCCGGTGGCAGGTTGACAAAGGAGTAGTTGCCTTGGGCGTTGGTTAACGTTGATGGTTCATTGGTATCTAGCGATCTATTGTTGTTGATGTCGAGGTAGATTTGCCAGTTAGCGAGTGTGGGTTCGCCTGGATCTAGGAATCCGTTGGCGTTGAGGTCGTTAAATTTAAGTCCACCGATCGCGCCGACTTGGACGTTCCCAAAGTTGACGTTGCCGATGTCTGTTTGGCTACCGGTTCTGATGCCGCTGGTTGGTTCTGACATGATGAGACTTTAGCGTGCTGAATGTGATTAAAGCGTTGCTGTAGCGAAATCTAGCAGTTTTTTGGTAAAAGTAGCAAATTTAACTGGAACTAACACGGCCCTCTAGCAGGGGTGTTTTATTAGACTTGTTACAAAAGTCGGGGCGCAATTGCAAAAGTCTCTCTATATTTTCCTGCTTTTGCTCAGCATAATAATTGTTTTCGGATACTGCGATAACTACATTTAAAAGTTATATAAGTCACCGTTTCTACCACTTCAATTAAATATAAGATGGTATCTATTTTTTATACAGATCAGTTCTGTTTCAATTGACTTAAGTAGAAGGAAGAAGGAAAAAGGAAGAAAAATTTAGTTATCTAAGAGAGAAAGAAGAATGTTTATACAGTCGCCTTTTTAACCATCCAGATATTATGTTTAATTAGGTGGATTTACTTATAGCAACCGCCACAACGGTTAGGACATTATCAATCCCCCAAACTATTTCTAGTATTGCATTTTCCTCCTGCCTCCTGCTATACCATGAGATTTATTAAGACTTACGCAAAAAAAACCGGGTTTCTTAGAAAAATCGAAGATTCTCAACTAGATATCTACGAATAAACCCGGTTTCTGACTTAATTAATAAGCATCTTGCAACTCATAGAAATCAGGGGAGATGTAATCTTTACGCAGCGGCCAGCCTACCCAGTCTTCCGGCATTAAAATCCGTTTGAGATTGGGATGCCCTTCGTAGACGATGCCGTACATATCGTAAGATTCCCGCTCTTGGAAATCTGCGGCTTTCCAAATCCAGTAAACTGAGGGTAATCGGGGGTCTGCGCGGGGCAAAAAGACTTTGACGCGCACTTCTTCGGGGCGATCGCAATTATCGCTCACTTTAACTAAGTCGTAGGTGCTGACTAAATCTTCCCCCGGCCCTTGGTCATAAGCACACTGACACCGCAAGTAATTAAACCCATAGGCGTAAAGTGCTGTTGCCATTGGGATTAAAAATTCCCGGTCTACTTTCAGAACCTCAACTCCCAAATGGTCTGGATCTAAGGCTTGGTGTTCAAAGCCATTCTGAGTTAACCATTGGGAAACTTTACCCGCTTCCACAATTGGGGCTGGCGAATCAGGCACGGGGCACCTCCTGTTTTTGACTGGCTTGCAGGGCGGGGGGTACGGGCATTCCCATTGCTTCGGTTAAGGCTGCGGGCGGTGTGAAGCGGGTGGGAACCTGTAAATATTTGCCGTCTAAGATTTCGTCTACGACTTTCATCTTGTGGCTTCTGGTGTAGTAGCGGTGGGTTGGCTGTAAGTTTCCCCGTTCTTGCAGAGAATCGTTAGCGATTTTCTTCCGCAGTTTGATAATTGCATCGATGATTGCTTCTGGGCGCGGGGGACAGCCGGGGATGTAAACATCTACTGGAATCAGTTTGTCTACGCCGCGTACTGCTGTGGGGGAATCCATGCTGAACATTCCGCCGGTGATGGTGCAAGCGCCCATAGCGATCACGTATTTGGGCTCTGGCATCTGCTCGTAAAGACGCACTAGGATTGGTGCGTATTTCATCGTGATCGTGCCGGCGGTGATGATTAGGTCGGCTTGCCGGGGGCTGGAACGGGGGACTAAGCCGAAGCGATCGAAGTCAAAGCGGGAGCCGATTAGGGCTGCAAATTCGATGAAACAACAGGCTGTTCCATAAAGCAGGGGCCACAGGCTGGATAAACGCGCCCAGTTGTAGAGGTCGTCAACTGTGGTGAGGATGACGTTCTCAGACAGTTGCGAGGTAATTTCCGGGCGCTCAACTGGGTTGATAAGTTGCGTTTTTTGTGTATCAGAACTTAAGACCATTCCAAGGCTCCTTTGCGCCATGCGTAAACGAGAGCAATAACTAAAATCGCGATAAAAATCAAGGCTTCGATGAAAGCCAGGAGTCCCAGTTGGCTGAAGGCGACGGCCCAGGGATAGAGGAAGACTGTTTCTACGTCAAAGATGACGAAGACTAGGGCAAACATATAGTAACGGATGTTGAATTGAATCCAGGCTCCGCCAATGGGTTCGACTCCAGATTCGTAGGTGGTGCGCCGGTCGTAGGGCCGGCTTTTGGGCCGCAGCAGCTTGGACGCTGTGAGGGCAAGAACTGGTATTAGGCTGGAGATGATTAGAAAGCCTAAGAAATACTCGTAGCCGCTGAGTGCAAACACGGTTGTTGACTACTGCCTCTGTAAAAGGGTTTTGTAACTTGTTCTTTACAATATACGATCGCGGGTGGGAGGGGCAAGGTAAATGGGTAATGAGTTATGGGTGATGGGTGAAGAATGCGATCGTACCTGTCTAGTTTGCAGCCAAGTTCTGAATAATATCCAAGATATCGGTCATCGCCAGAGCGATCGTCACTCTGAGGTTTCGACATAATTTTAGGTGAAAAATAATGGAAATCACACAGGACTGAAGTGCGATCGGTTGGGGGGCGGTTTTTTATAATTGGTTGATGCGTATCAAAGATTTGGGCAAAACCGCCCCTACAGGAATTATTGGGGCGATCGCTTTACATCAATATTAATGTAGGGGCGATCGTATTGGTCAGGAAAATATCGCGATCGCTTTTCTTTTGTGAGGTGCGATCGCTTATAACCACCTATTAGTGAGATTGCTTAGGCGCAATTTCAAACCCTAGTTCAGATACATAAAAACAAACATCAAACTCAGCCAAAAAATTTAACCTTCCTAAAATGAGCGGCATATTTCTTTGTCTAGTCCAAGCAAAAGCTAAGTTAACTGGTGCAAACCTGCTGACTGTCCCTGACAACAACAAAGCCCTAGCCTCGATATTTGCCAGATTTCCCGACAAAGAAATAATAAAAGTTTGTTCCTCCCAAACTGCCCCTAGTTGTAACCCAATTTCATAAGGCAAAACATTCATACTTGCCCCCGTATCCAGCAACCCCATCACCTCAATCGACTGGCTCCGATAGCTTAATTTTATCGGTAAATAAGGCGCATAAGATACCTGGCCAAAGCGATCCAATTGAGAGGCAAAAGAGTATTTTTCACCATTAAGCATTTTGCAGTTTCTTTTGTTCCTCTAAAAACTGTGCTAATTGACGCGCTCCTTCATCGGAATTATGCAACATCTCAAAATAATTATCTTTTGGCTCTAAGTTCGCCAAATCTTCCTCTTTTGCTAACTCAGAGACCAAAAATTCTATTACTCTTAATTTATCCACACGAGATAAATTGCTAAGTAGAGGAAATAGTTGTGCAATTGGCATAATTAAAATTTCCATTTATATTCATCCTATTTATGTTGCCAACATTTTTGCGTTTTTGTCAACTAGATTGACGATCATCTTTTAGCGCTCCTCCAGCCACGTTTATCTATGGTAAAAAAAGAACGATTGCTTTATATCAATATCAATTTAGGGGCGAGTATTGGGAACGAAAATATTGCGATCCCTTTTCTTTTGTGAGGTGCGATCGCTCTTTTGTTAACTGCGATCGCCCTTCTTTATCTTGTCCTAAACACTGGCATAATGTTTAGCGATTAACTCTCTAACTAATGGTAATAGCTCCAAAGGAACTTGAACAAACGCTTGCTCTTTACTATCAAACGCTGCTTCATCTTCTGCTACCGCTTCATCTTCTGACTGTCGATCGTAATGTTCGATCGTTTGGCGCACTCGTTTTTCATTCCAACCCAAGGGAAATTGATTTTGTGTTGCCATATTTACCTACCACGTTGTCGGCGTTTATAAGCACTCAAAGGTTTACCCGTTAACTCATACGCTGTTATGATAAAAGCGCTATATGACTCTGGTTCAGGAACGTAAACGATCTTAAGATAACGACCATCTATAGTTTGACCAATAGCTACCCGCGTACCTTCACGCCCCAAACGATCCTCACCTGGCTTTCTCAGTATATCCTCAACTTCTACCTCATTGACTCCATGCTCATAAATATGAGGTAAATCAGTTTCAGGATCTATATAAAAGCGCAAATTCATAGATTAATTATTTTGTTAAACAGATTAACCCCCATCTATCTAATATAGCATAAAGATTGGCAATATGATGTATATAGACTGTTTAGGGGTAGGGTAGGAAAAATGAAGTCGTACAAAATCGCGATCGCCCCCTTGACAAGCGTGAGAGCTAGCGCCCTTCTTCCTTCCACATTTATCTATGGTAAAAAAAGAGCGATCGCAATCTTTTAAAATTGACAAATCGCAATCTTTATAAAATTGACAAATTTGGCATCTGGCAAAAAATCACGTAAACTCTACCCGATCGCCTCAAACTCACCTTAAACCAGCTTAAAGTCCCTCAACCCTTGACCCAGCAAAGTCCCAGAACCATTGTCACCCCCTCAAAATCCCACCATCTCGAAAACAGGCGCTCCCTTTTTCCCAGATATGCGATCGCAGACTCATATTCTGTAATAATCTTTAATAGTTATTTTAAGATTGGCTTACACACTCTTTTTGAGCTATGGGCGATCCAGCCACCGAAGTCAAAACGCTAGATCGACACGAATGCCGCGCCTGCGGCTACGTTTACGAACCGAGAAAGGGTCACGCTCAAAGTCAGATTCCTCCGGGGACGGCCTTTGAAGATTTGCCCCAGACTTGGCGCTGTCCGGCTTGCGGTGCGCCGAAGTCCCGATTTCAAAATGTTGGCCAGACTGAAGGCGCTTCTGGATTCAAGGAAAATCGGCGCTACGGGCTGGGTGTCAATACTATGAGTGAATCCCAGAAAAGTTTGCTGATTTTTGGCGGCTTAGCCGTTGGTTTCTTGTTGTTGCTGAGTTTATATGGTTTGCAGTAAGACGATTGTGAGAGTTTGGCAACGAATTGTAATCTTATTGGTTGCTGTGCTAATCTGTGCGGGTTGCAGCACTATTCCTTCTGTGAGTTACAACCCCTGGAAGGTAGTTCCTCTGCCGACTAAAGCTAATTTGCAGGATGTCGCCTTTACTGGCAATCCTCAGCATGGCTGGATTGTGGGTTCTGACACTACTTTACTGGAAACAAAAGACGGTGGGGAAAATTGGCAGGCGATCGCTCTAAATTTAGAAGATGCGAGATCCCGTTTTTCCTCAGTGAGTTTTTCCGGTTCGGAAGGGTGGATTGTCGGACAGCCTTCGGTTTTGCTGCACACTGAGGATGAAGGTAAATCTTGGACTCGCATTGCTCTAAGTAGCCAGCTTCCCGGTTCTCCCAGTACGATTGTAGCTTTAGGGCCCCAGTCTGCCGAGATGACCACTGATGTAGGCGCGATCTATCAGACTGCTGATGGCGGTAAGACTTGGAAAGCTTTAGTACAAGAAGCTTTTGGGGTAGTTCGCAATATCAACCGTTCTCCTGACGGGCAGTATGTGGCGGTTTCGTCAAAGGGTAATTTTTACTCCATTTGGCAACCGGGACAGGATGCTTGGACTCCCTACAACCGCAATAGTTCTCGCCGTCTCCAAAATATGGGGTTTGGCAAGGATGGGCGTTTGTGGATGCTGGAGAGAGGCGGCCAAATTCAATTTAGCGATCCTCAAAATCGGGATGAGTGGGGAGAACCTTTTAGTCCCGATCGCAAAGCGAGTTGGGGTTTGCTAGATTTGGTTTACCGCACGAACGATGAGATTTGGCTGGCTGGTGGCGGTGGCAATTTGCTTTGCAGTTTTGATGGCGGGAAAACTTGGCAAAAAGACCGCGAGGTTGAGGATGTGCCCGCTAATTTTTACAAAATTGTCTTTATGACTCCTGAGAAAGGGTTTATTATCGGTGCGACCGGAACTCTATTGAAATATCAGGGATCGGCGCAACCTGCTTGATAGTAAAATTGTCTTAAAGATTTTGTGTTGAGCTGTTTTCTAGGAGGTATCTAAATGGCTGGTGGTTCAACTGGTGAGCGTCCGTTTGGGGACATTGTTACGAGCGTGCGTTATTGGGTGATTCATAGCATCACCATTCCAGCGCTGTTTATTGCTGGCTGGCTGTTTGTACAGACAGGCTTAGCTTATGATGTGTTCGGGACTCCCCGGCCGAATGAGTATTTTACTCAGACTCGCCAAGAAGTGCCGATCGTATCAGACCGTTTTGAAGCTAAGAAACAAGTCGATCAGTTCATTGCTAAGTAATTTAAAAAGGAGTTTGAAAGCATGACTAGCAGAGTCCCTAATAACGAGCCAGTTTCTTATCCGATTTTTACGGTGCGCTGGTTGGCAGTTCACACCCTTGGCGTTCCAACAATTTTCTTTTTGGGCGCGATCGCAGCTATGCAGTTTATTCAACGATAGGAGTTAATAATGCCTGAAAGAGTTCCAAATCCCAATCCACAGCCTGTTGAGTTAAACCGGACTTCTCTGTACTTGGGTCTGTTGCTGATTTTCACATTGGGTATCCTGTTTTCTAGTTATTTCTTTAACTAACTAGAATTTGAACGGATTTCGAGTTTTTTTGATTAGGTCTGTTTAGTTTTGATTTAAGAGGTGAATGCTGTGCTTCAATCTGGTCGAATTCCTTTGTGGCTTGTAGCAACTGTTGCTGGTATGGGCGTACTGACGATTTTGGGTATTTTCTTTTACGGAGCTTACGCTGGTTTGGGTTCTTCTATCTAACAGAGAATCAGGGGAGAGGAATTAAAAATTAAAGATTAAAAATGGCATAAATCTTAGCAATTTTCAATTTTTAATTGGACGTTTTTAATTCTGAAATATCTCCCCAGACCCATTAAAAATGGGCGCGAAGAGTAATTAAAAGCCTTGACTTTTTTGTATATTTGTAATATAATCCTGCTCTTTTACGAGCGGGATTTTTTGTACGGGACTTACGCAATCAACCAAAGAAACCGGGTTTTTTAGGAAAATATTTCGTTTTGACCTACATCCGAGCTCAAAAACCCGGTTTCTGGGACTCCCTGCGTAAGTCCTATTGTAGTTGGGTTGGTAGGATGCGGTTGGCTAGTTTGCTAGGTTGTTATAGTTGATGTAAGTACCCCATACAAGTAAAAAGATGACTACTGTTACTGTAAAACGCTTTACTTTAAGCGAATATCACCGTCTCGGAGAATTGGGTTTTTTTGGGCCGAATGAGCGAGTTGAATTGATTCGTGGAGAGATTATTCAAATGCCGACTAAAAACACACCTCACTCTGTTTGTAACTCACTTCTGGTTGAGGAGTTAATTATATTGTTAGGAAAACGTGCCCGTGTGCGGGGACAGGAACCGATTATTTTACCTGCTGACAGTGAACCTCAGCCGGATGTAGTTATTGCTCGCAATCGTGCTGATAATTATTTGTCTTCTCACCCGGAACCTGTTGATATTTTATTGGTGATTGAGGTTTCTGATTCGACTTTAAGTTATGACCAAAGAAAGAAGTTATCTATCTATGCTGAGGATGGAATTTCTAATTACTGGATTTTCAATTTAGTAGATAATTGGTTAGAAGTTTATAGCGAGCCTTATCGGGAAGGTCAAGATAAATTTGGTTATCGTTTGAAGCGAATTGTTTTGCCTAATGAGTCGGTAGTGATTCCTGGTTTCCCTGATTTGTCTCTGGATTTATCAGAGGTGTTTCCGGTGCAGAATGAAAATGATAGGTAAGTATGTCATTGCGAGGAACGAAGCAATCCCCTGTCATTGCGAGGAACGAAGCAATCCCCTGTCATTGCGAGGAACGAAGCAATCCCCTGTCATTGCGATTGCTTGGTTTCACTCGCAATGACATAGTAATTGCACTCAGAATAAAATTATATTTAACTCATAGTTTTGAGGTTTTAATTACACAATGCAAACATCACAAACTGAACAGGAAATGGAAAGTGTGGCGCTAAGTCTTTATGATGCTGATTTTTATGCTTGGACTCAGGAACAAGCAGAATTTTTACGGGATGGTAAATGGAGTCAGTTAGATTTAGTTAATTTAATTGAGGAGATTGAATCTTTGGGAAAACAGCAACGTTCTGAATTGCGAAATCGTTTGAGTATTTTGATTGGACATTTATTGAAATGGGAATATCAATCTAATCGCCGGAGTCGCAGTTGGTTAAATACAATACGCTTACAGCGTATGGATTTGTTGGAGTTACTGGCAGAAAATCCGAGTCTTAAACCATACTTACAAGAGGGTATTCAAGCAGCTTATAAAAAGGGTTTGCTGCTGGCTGTAGGAGAAACGAATTTGCCGGTTAAAACTTTTCCGTCAGAGTGTCTTTATTCACTGGAGGAGATTTTGAGCGATGGCTTTTATCCGGGTGAATTGGCTGCCGATGATTTGATGGAATAGTGCATAAATTTCTGCGAACCCTACTCTTAAACATTCTAATGGATTTAATCACAATATTAGGACTAACAGCCGCTACATTGACAACCAGTGCATTTCTACCTCAAGTGATTAAAACCTGGCAAACAAAATCCGCAAAAGATGTCTCTGTTACCATGCTAATTACTTTCTGTATCGGGATTTTCCTATGGTTAATATACGGGGTTTTCCGTCAAGATTTAGCCATTATTCTTGCCAATGCAGTTACATTAATTCTTAATTTAGCGATTTTATGGCTTAAAATTAGATATGAATGAGAAATTATCCAGCTAAGGCTGAATCTGCCAGTGACTCCTGACCTATTTTCCTCTGAACGCCTCCTGTTTACGCCAGCAACCCCTAACGCTGATGCCATCCCCACAATTTTTGCTTTTCCCAACGAGTATACTGTTGGCATTACTAGCCTTGGCTATCAGGTGGTGTGGGCAACTTTAGCAACCCGGAGTGATATCGAAGTCAGCCGCTTATTTACTGATACCCACGAACAATTACCGAGACAGCCAGAATTAGTGGGTTTTTCCTTATCTTGGGAACTCGATTATGTTAATATTCTCAATTTATTGGAATTTTTAGAAGTACCTATTTGGGCATCAAAACGCACAGATAATCATCCGATTATATTTGGCGGCGGTCCAGTTTTTACTGCTAATCCTGAACCTTTTGCTGATTTTTTTGATGTAATCTTACTAGGTGATGGCGAAAATCTACTTGCTAATTTCATTAATGCTTACAAAGAAGTTAGGACAGCAAATAGAAAAACTAAACTCCGCCATTTAGCACAAATACCAGGTATTTATGTTCCTAGTTTATATGAAGTAACTTATCACGAGCCGGCTGGTGGCATCAAGTCTATTTTGCCAGTAGATACAACCATCCCTGCACAAGTTGAAAAACAAACTTATCGCGGAAATGTTTTATCTGCTTCAACTGTAGTCACAGAAAAAGCAGCTTGGGAAAATATTTACATGGTGGAAGTGGTTCGCAGTTGTCCAGAAATGTGTCGTTTCTGTTTAGCAAGTTATCTAACATTACCATTTAGAACTGCAAGTTTTGAAGAGTCCTTAATTCCAGCCATTGAACGCGGTTTAACAGTGACAAATCGCTTAGGTTTGCTAGGTGCTTCTGTGACTCAACACCCAGAATTTGAGGGATTATTAGATTATTTAAGTCAACCTAAATATGATGAAGTGCGCTTGAGTATTTCATCAGTGAGGACGAATACTGTAACAGTACAATTAGCGGAAACTCTAGCTAAAAGAGATACTCGTTCTATTACAATTGCAGTGGAAAGTGGTAGCGAACGAGTTCGCAAAATTGTCAACAAAAAACTAAGTAATGATGAGATTATTCAGGCTTCCATCAATGCTAAAGCTGGGGGATTAAAGGGAATTAAACTTTATGGAATGGTGGGAATTCCTGGTGAAAAATCAGAAGATTTAAACGAAACTGTGGCAATGATGCGCGATATTAAAAAATCAGCGCCCGGTTTACGTTTAACTCTTGGATGCAGCACTTTTGTCCCGAAATCTCACACCCCTTTTCAATGGTTTGGAGTAAATAAAGAGGCAGAAAAAAGATTAAAGTCGTTAGATAAAGATTTAGGAAAATTAGGTTTAGAATTTCGACCTGAAAGTTATAATTGGTCTGTAATTCAGGCCTTGCTATCGCGGGGAGATAGAAGGCTGTCGAAGTTATTAGAATTGGTGCGGCATTATGGGGATTCTTTGGGTAGTTATCGCCGTGCTTTTAAGGAGTTACGGGGACAGTTACCTGAGATTGATTTCTATGTTCATGCTGAGTGGAAATTGGATTTAGTTTTGCCTTGGAGTCACTTAAAAGGGCCGCTACCTGTTGAGACTTTGAAAAAACATTTAGGGGAGGCAAAAAGTCATTTTTATGGCGAAGTTACGGAATTAAGAGTTTAAAAAATAAAAGTAAAAAGAGGTTAGTTATAGTTGCATAAATGATAAAATCAGGAACTCCACAAAATGAGGGGCAATTGCTTATAATACAATTATGGAAGTACAACCCAGGGAAATTGAACGTTACACTACCTCAGAGGGAAGAGTCCCTTACGATGAGTGGTTTAATTCACTCCGAGATATCAATACTCAAGCCAAGATTATCTCTAGGCTTAACCGCATAGCTGATGGTAATTTAGGGGATTCTCGCTCAGTGGGAGAAGGTGTGTGCGAACTAAAAATTAATTATGGGTCTGGCTACCGGATCTATTTTGGACAGATAGGTTCAACTACTGTGCTTCTACTGTGTGGAGGCGATAAAAGCACTCAAGACAAAGATATCCGCCGAGCTAAAGAATACTGGATAAATTATAGGAGTTAAAACAATGCCTAAAAGCCTACCTTATCATCCATTTCTGATTGAATCTCTCAGAAAAAAGCCGGAACTAGCGGCAGCCTATATAACCGCAACATTAGAGGAAGAAAAGCCGGAACCTGAACTACTCAAACGAGCCATAAATGATGTATTTGAAGCTCTTGGGGAAAAAACTATAACTCCAGAGCAAGCTAAAATACACTTAGACAAACTAGATGAAATTCTTTCACAACAGGGTAGCGATGTAATTTATAATCTAGGTACTTGGTTAAAGGCTATAGGATTAAAGCTCACTGTTACTGTTTGCGAAGCAGAAGAAAGCATAAAGACTTCTGAAATTCAATCTGAGTTAAGCGTTTCGCAAAATTCTTAAAAGAGAGTGTGAGAAAATAAAAATTAAATACATCGCTTTAAATAGCTAATAGTTAATTGCCTGTTTTTACAATTAACTATTAGCTATTAGTCCACATATTTAGCTTTCAACAGCTCTAGTGACCAATCCCCACATAGTGAAAACCAACAGCTTCCAGACTCTTTCTATCTAAGAAATTGCGACCATCAATCATCACTGGATGGTTCATCAACTTCGCCATTTTTGCATAGTCTAAGTTGCGAAACTGTTGCCAGTCAGTGACTAAAACCAAAGCATCACAACCATCTGCTAAGCGTTCGGGATCTGTTTCTACCATTACTCCAGACAAACCATGACGCATTCCCGTTTGTGAAACAATCGGGTCATAAGCTTTAACTTTCGCTCCCAATCGATTGAGATTTTCGATTAAATTCAATGCTGGTGCATCGCGCAAGTCGTCAGTATCCGGCTTGAAAGTTAAGCCAAGCAATCCTACTGTTTTACCTTTGAGAATTTTTAGCACTTGCTGCAATTTTTCAATGGCGATTGTGCGCTGGCGCTCATTAACTTCGACTGCTGCTTTCAGCAAGTGTGCGTCATAGCCGTAATCATCAGCGGTATGAACTAAAGCGGAAACATCTTTCGGGAAACAGGAACCCCCCCAGCCAATTCCTGCTTGTAAAAACTTGCCACCAATCCGGGAATCTAAACCGATACCTTTGGCTATTTGTACTACATCTGCGCCGACGCGATCGCAAATATTTGCGACTTCATTAATAAAGCTAATCTTAGTAGCCAAGAAAGCATTAGCGGCATACTTAATCATCTCAGCGGAACTGATATCTGTCACTACTACAGGTACCTGTGGCAACGATGGATCTTCGCTGTGCTTGCGCTCAATAATTGGCGTGTACAGTTCCATCATCATATCAATGCCACGCTTGCTATTGCTTCCCAAAACAATCCGATCTGGGTTAAAAGTATCGTAAACAGCGGAGCCTTCCCGCAAAAATTCGGGGTTGCTAACTACATCAAATTGAACACCACTTTTGGCTGCAACTTCTTCATTACTAACCTCGCCATCTCCTACCTTAGCTTTTTGGCGTTCTGCGAGTCCATCAAGTACAATCATCCGCACCCAGTCGCCAGAACCAATTGGTACTGTGGATTTATTTACTATTACTTTGTACTCCCCATCCAAGTGAGCACCAATTCCACGAGCGACGGCTTCCACGTAGCGAGTATCGCTTTCGCCAGTCGGCAAAGGAGGCGTTCCCACTGCAATAAATAAAATGTCACCGTGAGCCACCCCTGCGGCTAAATCCGAAGTAAATTCTAGATTTCCAGATTGAGAAGCTGACTGCATGATCTCCGAAAGTCCTGGCTCAAAAATTGGTGACTGTCCAGATTTCATTAACTTCACTTTTTCTTCGTTGTTGTCTACACAGATGACGTGATGACCGATGTGAGCCAAGCAGGTTCCTGTAACTAAGCCAACGTATCCAGTACCAATGACACAAACACGCATAGAATTATCCTCAAAGTAAGTAATGAAATTTAGTAATGGCTAATTGCTAATTGCTAATGGCTAATTGCTAATAACCAACAACTAACAATTAACCACTAACTAACAACAACTAACCACTAACAATTAACAACCAACAACTAACCATTTCCCAGAAGGCGATCGCGAAAATCATCAATAGTCAACTTCAAACCTTCATCTAGTGGAACTTTCGGTTCCCACCCTAACCAAGTTTTAGCACGGGTAATGTCCGGCTGTCGCTGTTTTGGATCATCTTGCGGTAAAGGCTTATAGATAATTTCCGTACCTGGATTCACCATCTCCTGAATTTTCTGAGCCAATTGTAAGATCGTATATTCACCCGGATTTCCTAAATTCATAGGCCCAATGTTATCACCATTCATCAAGCCCATTATTCCTTCTACCAAGTCAGAAACATAACAAAAACTTCGCGTTTGAGAACCATCTCCGTAAACAGTTAGGGGGATTCCTCGCAAAGCTTGGACGATAAAATTACTTACCACTCGACCATCATTTTCTAACATCCTAGTGCCATAAGTGTTAAAAATTCGCACTACCCGAATGTCTACACCATTTTGGCGGTGATAATCAAAGGCCAAAGTTTCAGCTACTCGCTTGCCTTCGTCATAACAGGATCGAATTCCAATACAATTGACATTTCCCCAATAATCCTCTGTTTGGGGATGTACGCTAGGATCGCCGTAAACTTCGGAAGTGGATGCTAACAAAATTCTGGCTTTCACCCGCTTTGCTAAACCCAGCATATTCATTGTCCCCATCACATTAGTTTTAATGGTTTTGACGGGATTATACTGATAGTGAACTGGCGAAGCTGGGCAAGCTAAATGATAGATTTGATCGGCTTCTAAGCGAATTGGTTCTGTAATGTCGTGCCGGATCAGTTCAAAATAAGGATTGTCCATCCATTTGAGGATGTTGCGCTTAGTCCCGGTGTAAAAATTATCCAGGCAAATTACCTCATTTCCCTGGGCCATTAAGCGATCGATGAGATGGGAACCGATAAAACCTGCTCCACCTGTGACTAATATTCTCATTATTTGCGTTACTGAGTTGTTGAGATCGAGCTACGGTACAAATATTTCGTTCTAAACTTAGATAGGACTTACACAAAAGCTGATTTTCTTTAAGAAACGGGGTAATTAGAACCCGGTTTCTTCAAGTTTTTTTGTGTAAGCTTTTTTTGTGTAAGTTCTATCCTTGCTCCAAAATAACAAAGACTACGGCTGAAACAATGTTCGCAACGCAGAATTTATCAAATCTTCATTATTGTAACCAATCAAGATTATGGCTGATCCAGCCGTAACACTGCCATGAAAGCCTCTTGGGGGACATCCACTGTCCCGACAGATTTCATGCGCTTTTTACCTTTCGCCTGTTTCTGTAAGAGTTTTTTCTTACGGGAGATATCACCGCCGTAACATTTGGCGAGAACATCTTTACGCAAGGCGGGAATGTGTTCGCTGGCAATGACTTTACTGCCAATGGAAGCTTGAATGGGAACCTTAAACTGGTGACGGGGAATTAATTCCTTGAGTTTTTCTGTCATTCCTCGGCCTACATTGTAAGCTTTGTCTCGGTGAACGATCATTGCTAAGGCATCAACGGGCTCGGCGTTAATTAGAATGTCCAGTTTTACCAGAGGATTTTCGCGGTAGCCGATGATGTGATATTCCATGCTGGCATAGCCGCGCGATCGCGACTTCATCTGGTCAAAAAAGTCTGTTACTACCTCCGCTAAAGGCAAATCGTAAGTTAAAGTTGTCCGCCCTTTAGCGAGATATTTCATGTCCTTAAACACGCCTCGGCGGTTCTGGCTTAACTCCATTAGCGCCCCTACATAACCCTCTGGCGCGATCATTTCCACCTGAACGTAGGGTTCCTCTATTTTCTGGCGTAACTGAGGGTCGGGCAAGTGGCTGGGGTTATCGATCATCACGACTTCCCCTTTAATCGTCGTCACTTGATAGACCACAGAAGGAGCCGTAACGATCAAATTCAGATTATATTCCCGCTCCAGCCGTTCCTGCACGATTTCCATGTGCAGCAAGCCCAAAAAGCCGCAGCGGAAGCCAAAACCCATTGCACTTGATGTTTCTGGTTCGTAAGCCAAGGCTGCATCGTTGAGTTTCAGCTTTTCCAAAGCTTCCCGCAAGTCGGGAAATTGATCGGCATCGATGGGAAATAAGCCGCAAAATACCATCGGCTTGGCCTCAGTGTAACCAGGCCAAGGTTCCGAGGCCTTATTTTTTGCCAGCGTAATTGTATCGCCCACGCGGGCATCAGCCACAGCTTTGATTGCAGCAGCGATATACCCCACTTCGCCAGCGTGGAGTTCGTCTACCTGCACTTGGGTGGGGGAAAGGATGCCTAACTCGTCGATTTCGTATTCCTTCTCAGAGGCCATCAGATGAATGCGATCGCCCTTTTTCACCGTCCCATCCATCACCCGAAAATAGACAATCACCCCACGATAGCTGTCGTAATAACTGTCAAAAATCAGGGCTCGTAAAGGTTTGGATACAGTATCCTGCGGCGGCGGTACCAGGCTGACAATGGACTCCAAAATCTCGTCAATGCCAATCCCCTCTTTCGCCGAAGCTGGAATCGCCCCAGAACAGTCTAAGCCAATAATTTCTTCAATTTCGCTTTTTACCCGGTCTGGTTCCGCCCCTGGCAGGTCAATTTTATTCAAAACCGGGATAATTTCTAAATTATTTTCCAGAGCCAGATAGACATTTGCCAAAGTTTGTGCTTCCACACCTTGAGAAGCATCTACCACCAATAGAGCACCTTCGCAGGCGGCGAGACTTCGCGACACCTCGTAGGAAAAATCTACGTGCCCGGGAGTATCAATTAAATTCAGCACGTACTGCTGACCATCCTTAGCAGTGTAATTCATCCGAGCCGCTTGCAGCTTAATCGTAATGCCGCGCTCCCGTTCGAGATCCATCGAGTCTAAAAATTGCTCTTTCATCTCCCGATCGCCCACCGTCCCAGTCGCCTGCAACAGGCGATCGGCCAAAGTAGACTTCCCGTGGTCGATGTGAGCGATGATTGAAAAGTTGCGAATGCGAGAAACAGGGACGCTAGTCATAGGAGCCGGGAATGGATGCTTTTTGTTGTATCATTACACACGCAGAGGCTAAACACTTGCAATCCTTCCTTCCTTTCTATTCTACAGAAGGTGTTTAGGATGTTGGTCAAGCCGCTTCCTTAGAAAGTTTCCCTTTAAGGTTGGGCGATCGCTCAACAGCAGATGTCAGGAATTACCAACGCTTGACAAAAGGCACCTAATTTGATGGTATTATTGGAATTGGGGAGGAGATGTGGTACAAAAAATATCTGTTTTTAATAGCCATAAATCCCTTTTTAGCGGCAAATTATACATTCCTTAAAAAGAAAAACCCGTAAGTTTCTATTAGGAACTTCAACAAAAATACTTCTTCCTTGTTAAGATTTCGCGATTCTGACACTCCCACCCCTAAAGGCGATGGGTTTCCATTTTGGAGCATTTATATGAACGAGCAAACCATCCCCCCCCACAGTTCAGCCGACAAGGTGGAAGTGTCTGTCCACTTAGATTCTGAACTATTAGATCAAATTAAGCACCTCACAAATGACCCCAGCAAGGTGATAGAGACTGCGATTCGCCAGTGGCTTAGAGGCGAACGCCGCGAAGATGAGTTAGCCTTGAGTCTTCGGCGCAACCCCCCCATCCCCCCGCGCGGCGAATGGAACGATTGATGCAGAATGAAGGAGATGGGAGCAGGGGAGCAGAGGGGCAGAGGGGCAGGGGGGCAGAGGGGACTGAGAAGGCAAAAGGATTTATTACTCTAGGAGAGAAGGTTGAAGACATTAGCTGAATGCTAACGCACAAGAAAAGCAAAATTCTCCCCATCTCCCCTATCCTCCCCATCCTCCTCATCCTCCCCATCTCCCCCGCCCCCCCGCTCCCCATCTCCTCCGCTCCCCTCCCCTTGCAGTTTCCAGTGGTAATCTGATGAACTCTAACGCTGATTTCCAGCTTTCGAGCCAAGCCCCTACTGACTTTTTGCAAGAATTAGGGGCAGAGTTAGTATTTACCCAGGACGCTTCTGGCAAATATCTATCTTTTTACTGGCAACAAGCTGAGAATTACAAACTGAACCCGGAAAAGATCGTAGGTTGCCAGATGAGCGAAACTTTTGGGCCAGTGGCGATCGCACCTTATCTTGACCGAGTACGCCGCGCCCTCGACGGTCAAATGCCAGAGCGATTCAGCTATCCCTTTGCCTACGCAGAGCAGTATTTTCCCTTCGACCTAGTAATTAGTCCGGTGCTAACAGCCAACGGCAAAGCAACCAAAGTTCTAGTTATGGGCCGACTGTTACCTCATAAACTGAACGCTCAAGCCGTTAATTCTCAAGAATTAGTCGCCTATCCCGCTTTAGCCTCAAACTTGGATTTGCACCAAAAAATGCTGATTCAAATTGCTGGGAGTATCCGCCGCACGCTCCCTCCTAGTTCTGAGTTGTATCATAAAATTCTCTCTCAAATTGCTCAGAATGTTCGCCGAACTCTGGATTTAAAAACTATTTGGCAGCAAACTGTTAACAGTTTAGGGCAAGTTTTGGGAGTCACTCGCTGCATTATTTGTTCTTATAAAGAAGAAGAAAATTACGATTTCTCAGAACTCAATCCTAAATTTAAAGTAGTCGCTGAATATTGCCAAGAGGCTTACTCTTCGATGCTGGGTTTAGAACTCTCAGAGGCGGATCAGCCTGGGTGGAGTCAGGCTTTAGCGACTTTAGAACCAGTAGCAGTAGAGCGCACTCCTGATACTAAAGACCCCTTTGAGCGCTTTTCGGTGCTGGTAGCAGCTACCTCCTATCAAGACCAACCCAATGCTTTGATTTGCTTGCACCAATGTAATACTATCCGCCGATGGAGCGCCGTTGAGGTAGAGTTTGTGCGGGAGCTAGCCGTGCAAGTGGGGACTGCGATCGCTCACGCTACTCTCTATCAAGAATTAGAACAAGCTCGTGCTGAAGCTGTGGCTTTGTCTCAACTCAAAAGCCAGTTTCTAGCCAATACCTCCCATGAACTCCGCACTCCTCTGAATGGAATGCTTGGCTTTCTCAAGTTAGTAATGGATGGTATGGCAGACGATCCAGAGGAAGAACATCAATTTATTCAAGAAGCTTACCGTTCAGCGCTGCACCTGCTCAATCTCATCAATGATGTTTTGGATATTGCCAAGATTGAAGCCGGGAAAATGGAGTTAGAACTTACTCCTATTAAAATCAATGAACTGTTGCAAGAAGTAGAAAATTTTACCCAGGCTCAGTTGCAACAAAAGCAGTTAAATTTTAAAATCCAAAAGCCTGCAACTCAAGATGAAATTATTGTATATGGCAACTACCAGCGCCTGCTCCAAGTGATGTTAAATCTAGTAGGAAATGCGATTAAGTTTACCCATGAAGGGGGTATTAGTATCAGTATGGAATTGATTAAGAAAAAGATAGTTATTCAGAATCGGGAACTACCAGGTCTGGTAAAAATTAGAGTTGCGGATACAGGAATTGGAGTTTCTTTGGACAAACAAGATAAACTGTTTCAGTCTTTCTTCCAAGTAGACGGCGATCGTACTAGGCAATATGGCGGTACGGGTTTAGGTTTGGCAATTTCCCAAAAATTGGTAGAAGCTATGAGAGGGACGGTGAATTTTTATAGTATGGGAGAAGGATTAGGCTCAACTGTAACATTTACCATACCACTATATCAAGAACCAATAATGATTTCTACCCAATCTGCTGAAACTATTGAGTTTTTTACTATAGATTGAAACTTATAGCTAGGGGCTAGGGGCTAGGGACTAGGGACTAGGGGAAAAGAGTCAATGGTTTGGGTCATGAGCGAATGTCCTAAGTAAATCCACCTAATTAAACATAAGATAAGGATGGCTAAAAAGCTGACTGTATAAACATTCTTCCTTCTCTCCTAGATAACTAAATTTTTCTTCCTTCTCTCCTTCTTCCTTCTTCCTTCTTCCTTCTTCCTTCTTCCTTCTACTTAACAGCTAAGAAGGTTGCTATAACTTAAATTTATGGCGAAGCTTTCCGGCGGCGAAAATTAGAGATTCAACTATAAATTTTCGCCGGAAAGCTTCGCCCCTATTACATACTCTCTCTGACTGCTTGAAGTTGTTCCATAGAAATTTCTTGAATTTCGCCGGCAAAATCGTTGTCTGGAGTCAAAAACAGCATACAGTGGCATTCCTTACGTTCGCGCATGGGAATACAAGGGCAATTCCAGTATGCAGCTTTTACTTCTGCTTCTTTATCCTCGTAGTGGCGACAGGGACATAAGGGGGCACCGAGTTCGTCTTTGTGCTTCGCGAGTCCTTCAATGACTACAGCGGTGACAGAAGGTTCAACACAGAAGTAAGTGCTGGTGCGTTTAGCATAGGTTTCGGAGAAATTCTTCATCGCCTCCAGAGTTTTTTCGTTGGAGAGCTTGGTATTTTCTGTGGTTTTCATAGTTTAGATGGTAGGACGAATTGACACTCCCCGGTCTAAAGATACGGAGATGATTAACAACAACCTTTTGGGGATAAATCCACAAAAATCTTGATTTTTAAAGGCTGTATCAAACAGCCACTATCCACTTACTCCGATTAATCTAAGTTTATGGCTACTTTTAGACTGCGGCATACTATCTATAGCAGAAGGCAGAACGCAATAAAAGCAATCGTTTGAGCAAGTAAGAAATTCTTAATCACTTTAGCGGTTGCTATATCTTTTAATTCACGCTTTTAGCTGCCAATTTTTTACCCCTGACGATACCCAAAGGTATGACGTGGGTTGTGGGATTTCAACCGTTTCGTAGCTAAAGTTCAGAGTGTTTTGTATGGTATGTTAACTTTATCACGTCTGTTGAAAATAATGCCGCAATTTAAGTAGCTAGGCTATTCGCTATAGTTGCGATCGCTACTCACCAAAAGTCTTGAGTGTCCAATCCTAGAGCAAACACCGGGCAATAGTTGCCGTTACTGACTCAGCTAACTCTTTAAGGGCATAACCCCCTTCTAACCCAAAGGAAATGCGGCGGGTAATTTTAAGGCAGTAGTCTGTGAACACCCCATAATCCGAAGGTAGGAGGGTAATACTCGCCAAGGGATCGGCGGCATTGCCGTCGTAGCCAGCGCTGACAATCAACAAATCGGGCTTAAATTTCGATAAAAATGGCATAACTTGAGATTCAAAGGCAGTGCGGTACTCGGTGATGCCGCTACCAGGATACATCGGAAGGTTGAGTACATTGTCGTAGGCTCCGCGTTCGTCTCCATAACCAGTTCCCGGATAGCAGGGAGATTGGTGCAGGGAACAGAAAGCGATTTGGCGATTATTTTCAACTAGGGACTGGGTACCGTTACCGTGATGCACGTCCCAGTCGAGGATGGCTACTCGGTTAATTCCTGGTTGTTCGAGGGCGTAATGAGCAGCGATCGCAGCATTAGAAAACAAACAAAAACCCATGCCGCGCTCTCTTTCAGCATGGTGTCCGGGCGGCCTTGCTAGCACGAAAGCTGGTTCACCACTGGCTAAGGCGCGATCGGCACCATCCAACCAAGCACTAATTGCTAGCAATGCCACATCATAACTATCTGCGGAAACTGGCGTGTCGCCATCCAAGTAGCCACCTCCCCGTTGTGCTAGGTGCTCTACTTCGTGAATGTATTTCTGCGAGTGAATCTTTTTGAGAATCGCAGTTAATACCTCGCTACGTTTTTGAACGGGTGTGGGTAACTGCCAATCAAGCTCAGCACCCCAAGGTGCAGCTTTAAGAGCTTCCACGATCGCACTTAGACGCTCTGGCCGCTCTGGGTGAAGCATACCAGTCTTGTGCAGCAAAAAATCCTCAGAGTAGATGACAGGTAGCATAGACAGTTCGGAGTTTTGTACCAGAGGCAACTAATAGCCAGAACGAGTTATTGTCATACTCGACTGATCCGTATGATAACCCGCTTTGACAATCGACTGACCGCAAAAACACCAAAGACTAGGATTCCTAATTGCTGAAGGGGGAAAGGTTAATTTTGTAACTTTCCTTGTTGCTAAGTTGCTAACATCCTTCAACACGAGTGCCATCGGTATAACGGTAGGAACCTTGACCGCGCTTTTAGCAGTTGAGAAATTCTCCTTCGTAGCGATCGCCATTGGCAAACAGATGCACCCTTCCCATTCATTTTTCTATCAGCGAACTCTCCCTAATAACCGTTGCCGTTGGGAAATTCACGGATGCCTTTGCCATTAAATTCTCCATCAGCAAATTCACCGTCGTAACGCCCTTCTTCTTTAGCTGTAGCGGTACTGGGTTAATTTCCGGCTCTGACGCTGTTATCTCTGGCAGTCCTGGGCTAATTTCCGGCTCTGGTGCTGGTATCGATGGCGGTACTGGGCTAATTTCCGGCTCTGGTGCTGGTATCGATGGCGGCGCTGGCTGAATTTCCGGCTCTGGTACTGGTACCTTTGGTGGTTCTGGCTTAATTTCTGGCGCTGGTACCTCTGGCGGTTCTGGCTTAATTTCCGGCTCTGGTACCTGCGGCGGTTCTGGCTCAATTTGTGGCTCTGGGGGAGCAGGTTTGACCGTTTGAACGACCTTTTCCTGAACTACTTCGGGCTCCTCAACTAAAACAAATTTAATGGGTTCCTCTGCAAATTCAGTTGGCTTGACCAAGTTAAGGCTCAAGGGTAAAACAACACCGTGCAGTACGGTTGAGCCTTTTAGGTTCAATGCCAAAAATTTCTTCAGATCGGCTTCTGGTTGTTCTCTTTGTGCTGTGGAAACGTTTAAAAAAGTCATGCTTTATGGCTCTCCTATATGCAGGGTTGGGCAAATTCTTGGTTGAACGATCGCATCTAATCCGCAAAGACTAACGAAGAGTGGTTGAGTTCGTTCTTAACTAGGAACTTATAAAGTCTATCGAGAAGCAGTCACTTTTATCAAGTACTCTTGATATTATTTAGTATTTATAATTGCCCTAAGTTGGAATTTTCCGTAGTATCACATCAATAACATTGATGATTTTACTTTAGCCGTATTATACGGAATTGTTGGAGCAGTAGCAGACTGGATTTTTATGGCTATTTTTAGAGGTTGCGATCGCGCCTGTGCCGGAATTCCTGGGTCTGTTTACCTGCGGACAACTATTGCAGGGCTAATATTGGGCGCGATCGCAGCTATTTTGCCACTAACTCGTTACTTTGGTTACGAAGAATTAGAATCAGTAGTTACTGCTAGCTTTTCTATTAATTTTCTATAATAAATAAGTCTTCTCTTTTCTCAATTTCTTCTTATGGATAGAATTCATTTTTATCAAGAGTATACCTAACAGCCTCTTTATTGCTGCCGGGAAACTTCATCTCAATAAACGATTTATCAAATTTCAATCCTGCTTTTTCCATGACGCGAATCGATCCAGAGTTAACTGCTAAAGCCTTAGCAAAAACGCGCTCCGTACCCAATTCAGTAAATCCTTTATGAATCAGCGCGATCGCAGCTTCCGTTGCATAGCCTTTACCCCAGAATGCTCTTTTCAAACGATAGCCCAGCTCAATATCCTCGCTACGATCTAAGGCTGGCCGGAAATGAAACCAGCCGATAAATTCACCGCTAGATTTTTCCTCTGCTGCCCAAAATCCATAGCCTTGATAGTCCTCATAATATTTGAGAAATAATGGCAAAGTTTGAGAGCGAATCTGTTCGCGATCGCTAGCCTGTCCCCCATTAATATACCGCATCACTTCGGGGTCGCTGTCCAACTCATATAAGTTATCTAAATCCCCCTCAGTAAAGTAACGGAGAATCAAACGTTCTGTCTCCAGAAAAACCTTCACGGTAGCTCCCAATTAAATGTTTGATTTATGGTTGCACGTAGCGGCTAAAAATGGTCATATTGTGCTATAATTTTAGGCGTAACTCGCAATATTTGGCAACTCAACCGAAGATAAACCGATTTTAACGCATCTTCCTGGTTTCTAGCTGCCAAGTTCAGAATTTTATGGAGTATTTCATCGTATGAGCACCTCTGAGTCGCGGATTATCCCGACGGATCTGCGGAATGAGATGTCCCGGTCTTACCTAGAATACGCCATGAGCGTAATTGTAGGCCGGGCTCTACCAGATGCCAGGGACGGTCTTAAGCCTGTTCACCGCCGCATTCTCTATGCTATGAACGAACTAGGCTTGACTCCCGATCGACCTTTCCGCAAATGCGCCCGCGTTGTGGGGGAGGTGCTGGGCAAATATCACCCGCACGGGGATACAGCGGTGTACGACGCTTTAGTGCGGATGGCTCAGGATTTCTCCATGCGCCAACCTCTGATTGACGGGCACGGCAATTTTGGCTCGGTGGATAATGACCCGCCAGCGGCGATGCGTTACACAGAGTGCCGCTTAACACCGCTGACTAGCGACGCGATGCTGCGCGATATCGACTCGGAAACCGTCGATTTTGGCGATAATTTCGATGGTTCGCAGCAGGAACCGCTGGTTTTACCATCGCGCATCCCCCAAATTTTGGTTAATGGTTCGTCGGGGATCGCTGTGGGAATGGCGACGAATATTCCTCCTCACAATTTGGGAGAAGTAATTGAAGGTTTAATGGCATTAATTGCCAATCCAGAAATTACCGATATTGAGCTGATGCAGTACATTCCCGGCCCTGATTTTCCAACGGGGGCGCAGATTTTAGGGAAAGCCAGCATCCGGGAAGCTTACACTACTGGTAGGGGTTCGATTACGATGCGCGGCGTAGCTGCGATCGAAACTATTGAACATCCAGGTAGACCAGACAAAGAAGCAATTATTATCACAGAGTTGCCATACCAAACTAATAAGGCGGCGCTGATTGAAAAGATTGCAGAAATGGTGAATGAGAAGCGGCTGGAGGGGATTTCTGATATTAGAGATGAGAGCGATCGCGATGGTATGCGGATTGTGATAGAGCTCAAACGAGATGCTTATCCTCGCGTTGTTCTCAACAACCTTTACAAACAAACTCCCCTACAAGCTAACTTCGGGGCAAATATGCTCGCGCTAGTAAATGGGGAACCTCAATTACTTTCGCTCAAGCAGTTTCTCAGCGTCTTCTTAGATTTTCGGATTGAGACAATTACGCGGCGGACTCAATACGAACTGCGGAAAGCGGAAGAACGCGATCATTTACTTCAAGGTTTATTGATTGCTCTCGACAATTTGGATGCTATTATTCACCTAATTCGTAGTGCTGCTGATACGGCAACAGCGAAACAGGAATTGATAGATACTTACGGTTTGTCAGAGGTACAATCAGATGCAATTTTGCAAATGCAGCTCCGACGCTTGACGGCCTTGGAAGCGCAGAAGATTACTCAAGAACACGAAGAGTTACTAGAGAAAATTGCCGACTTACTAGATATTTTGGCAAAGCGGGAGCGGATTCTGGAAATCATCCAAACAGAAGTCGCTGAAATCAAACTGAAGTTTGCCTCGCCGCGCCGAACTATCATCGAACACGCCGAAGGAGAAATCGACGAAACCGATTTAATTGCCAACGAACAAGCCATCATCTTGCTGACAGAACAAGGCTACATTAAGCGAATGCCAGTCAGCACTTTTGAGGCTCAAAGTCGCGCTACTCGCGGCAAAGCTGGTACGAAAATGAAAGAGGATGATGGCGTTGAACATTTCCTCTCCTGCTGCGATCACGATAGCGTCTTATTCTTTAGTGATAGAGGCGTTGTTTACTGTCTCAGAAGTTATCAGATACCCGTCAGTTCTCGCACGGCGCGGGGGACTCCGATTGTACAATTGCTGCCTATTCCGATTGAAGAAAAAATCACTTCTATTGTATCGGTGACAGAATTTAGCAATGAAGAATACTTAATAATGCTAACTCGCAGCGGCTTTATTAAGAAGACTGTCTTATCTGCTTTTAGTAACATTCGTGCTAACGGGTTAATCGCTATTTCTCTGGAAGAAGGCGACCAATTGCGCTGGGTACGGCTAGCAAGAGTTGACGATAGTATTATCATCGGTTCGCGCCAAGGAATGACAATTCATTTCCGAACTAATCACGAACAATTGCGCCCAGTTGGTCGAGCAACCCGGGGGGTAAAGTCCATGAAATTGCGAGCAGGCGATGAGCTGATTGGCATGGATATTTTACCAAGTTCAATTGTTGCGAGTATTGCGGAGTTAGAAACTGAAGATTCGGAATTGGAAGAGGAGGAATTAGAAGTATCTGCCCAGGAAATTGAAGTGCAAGTGGAGGAAATTGAAGGCAGCGATGCTGAAGAAATCCCCACTGCTAGCAGTCAAGGCCCTTGGGCGCTGGTAATTACTACAAATGGTTACGGCAAGCGCGTTCCTGTTACTCAATTCCGGTTGCAAAGACGTGCTGGTAAAGGTTTAACAGCTACTAAATTCAAGTCGAAAAAGGCTAAAGATTATGTAGCTGCATTGCGAATTGTCAATGAAAATGACGAGTTGATGATCGTTACTAGCAGAGGTATTATTATCCGTCAGACTGTCAATGCAATTTCTACCCAATCCCGGAATGCAACGGGTGTGCGAGTGCAGCGTTTAGATGAGGATGATTCAATTGTAGCTGTAGCTTTAGTACCGCTATCTGGTGAAGAATCGGAGTCAGATGAAGCTGTGGATTTAGTCTCAGTATCTGGTGAAGAATCAGAATTAGAGTCAGCGGAAATGGAGTAATTTCTTCAGTTTATAGGGTGGGCAATGCCCACCTTGTAACGCCCCCAGAGAGCGCAGTTATCAAGGCGATAATATTAAATTTAGATGTGGATATTCAAAAACCTAAAAAGTCCTAATTTACAGTCTGATACGATTAAAAAATACCGCTTAGCAATTGCATTGATTGGCGGTATTTTAATGGCCTTAGCAACTGCACCTGTAAGTGCTTGGCCCTTGGCGTGGTTAGCACTCGCTCCCCTTTGGGTGATGATTGCTAGTTATGAAAAGCCAAAATTAGAAGAAAAAAAACAAAAATTTTTCCTTCTTCCCTTTTCCTTCTTCCTTCTTCCTTCATTATGGGGAATTGGCTATCACGGGTTAGCTTTATCTTGGATAATGGGAATTCACCCGATGACTTGGCTGGGGGTTCCTTGGTGGCCAAGTTTGGCGATTGCAGTGTTTTGTTGGGTATTTATCACCCTTTGGGGAGCTGCATTAGTCGCTATCTGGGCGTGGCTATTTATAATTCTTAACTCAACTCCTTTAGCACAGGAAGCTGGGGGGAGAAAATCTCAATTATCGGTCTTAATTCGCCTCTTAATTGGGACAGCTTTGTGGTGCAGTTTAGAATATATTTGGAGTTCCGGCTCCCTATGGTGGACATCTCTATCTTACACTCAAAGTCCGCATAATTTAGCAATTTTACACCTCGGTCAACTTTCTGGGCCTAGTGCTATAACTGCCGCCATTGTAGCAGTTAATGGCTTAATTGCTGAAGCTTGGAGCGAAGGAAGAAGGCAGAAGGAAGAGGGCAGAAGGAAGAGGGCAGAAGGAAGAAGGGAAAATTTAATTTCTTATCTTTTACCTGTTATATTTTGCCTAATATTGCATATTATAGGTTTTAGTTTATATAGCCGCCCTTTGACTGAAGATGCAAAATCAGAGTTGAAAATAGGAATTATTCAGGGCAATATACCCAATGAAATTAAGTTTAATTCAGAAGGATGGATTCGCTCTTTGGAAGGCTACACTACAGGATATAAAAACTTAGCTAACCAAGGTGTAGATGCTGTATTAATCCCAGAGACAGCTTTACCGTTTGTTTGGACTAACCCTAATCAACGTTTTTACCTTTCTTTATATCAAGCTATTCTCGCTCAAAAAGTTGTTGCTTGGGTAGGGGGATTTGGACAACAGGAAGATAGCATTACAAATAGCTTGTTTACTATCAACGGTAATGGTGAAATAGTTAGCCGGTACGATAAAACTAAGCTAGTACCATTGGGAGAATATATTCCCTTTGAACAATTTATTGGCAGTATTATTAATCGACTTTCTCCTTTAGATTCCCATTTAGTAGCTGGTAAATCTAACCAATTATTTGATACACCTTTTGGTAGAGCGATTGTCGGTATTTGCTATGACTCAGCTTTTACTGAACATTTCCGCCGTCAGGCGGCGATGGGAGGTGAATTTATCCTGACTGCTTCTAATGATGCTCATTATAATTCATCTATGATGGCTCAACATCACGCTCAAGATTTGATGAGAGGAATTGAAACCGATAGGTGGGTGGTAAGGGCAACTAATACGGGTTATTCTGCTTTTGTTAATCCTCATGGCGAGACGTTGTGGATATCTGGTGTTAACACTTATGAAGTCCAGGCTGGTAATATTTATCGGCGTAAAACTCAGACTTTGTATGTGCGATGGGGGGATTGGTTAACACCTTTATTGTTAGTATTGGGTGTAATAGCGAAAGTTTTCCAAAGAGGGTAATAGATATTATCTAATTCTCTTTGGAAAAACAACTGACTCCTATTCAACGTTAAGGTTGACAACTAACCCATAAGTTGATACGTAGTCTTCTAACTCTTTTAGATCGACCGTACCATTCTTATCTGAGTCAAGAATATTGAAAAGATAATCAGTAATGTATCCCCTCATTTCTTCAGAGCTACGTTCGCCTGTGGTCAAATCTTCTACTAGGCCTAAAAGCTCCATAATCTCTGGTTTATCGAGGGTTTTACTGCCATCGGCATCCAATTGATGGAAAAGCTTTTTGACATCTTCTGTTCCCACTTTCGAGGAACGTAATGTTTCTCTCAATAAGTCACTACTAAAGGCATTCATAAAGAATGTTTGCTCGATGAAAGGGATACAGAAGAACCCTAGCGCGGCCCAGTAAATTGCATAATTCAGCGAGTCCAAATTTGTAGCTGTACTAACTCCAGCAAAAAGAGCGGCCCAAAGGAAAAGTTAGGGTTAACAAGCAAGATATAAGCATCTTGAGCTTCTGCCTTGCTCAGTTTGCCACTTGAAAATATCAAAGTTAATGCAGCGCATAGACGCATCAGAATAAAAACTAATGCAGCAAACGCAAGCTGTTGAAAACCAGCTAGCGCTCGGTTCGGGTCGATGGGGGAAAAGAGGTCAGAAATAAATGTTGCAGGAGCAAACTGAAAGCCTGTTGCTAGGGCCATAAAAGCAACAGCCAGAACTCCGATAAATTTCCATTCTTTACTGTGCCGATTTGAATCAACAGGCGATTTAGAACGCCAAATTTGGGCGGCGGCTCCCGGTATTGCTAGACCTAGAGCTAGAATTACAAAGAAAAAGTTTAAACTGGAGAGGTTAATGGGTAATTGGGAACCTGCGATCGCTAATGTAGCAATCAGCGCGATCGGAGCAACTATTGATAATGTTCTTGATAAGACAGCCGATGGATAAAGATTGCCACCCCAAAGTATCGATAAAACTGGGGAAGTAAGGGCTGGCGGTACTATCCAGAAAAGCACCCATAAAACTTTATAAAGATCGGCAGGGCTTTGGTACAAAACTCCAGAAAATATTAAGGCGAGGCCAACTACCCATCGCAGCAACATCCACCCATAGACTACATATTTGACAGTTGAAGTTACTTTGCGTTTGCTCCCTGCAAAGTCGATGTCTAGGTAGGTATAAAATGTGGACATTGCCAGACAGATAATAATTATCGCTTTAAATAGCTCTGATGGAATTCCTTGTGGGGAAGTGCTGACTACTCTTAGCAAACTGCCCAGTAAGAATGCAACAGCGTATAATACAATCGCCCACATGATTGAAAGATCGTTGACCTTTTTGCGTAAAGCAGCCGCACCGCCAGATTCTTTGTCGCGAAATTTGACGAGTTCATCTCGACTTAAAGCTTTGCCATTAGGAAGTTTTAAGCTGTGATAAGCAGTTGGTGGCAAGTCACTTAAATAAAGTGCTAGAGGTTCTAGTACATATTGATGGCAGACAACTAGAACAGTTTCACCTCGTTCTAAGTGCGGTACAACTCGCTCTTTATAGAAACTGCTAGCGCGTACATAAATTTGTGAAATTTTTTCGCCAGTCGGAGGTGCTTCGTTATGTGAATGCAACATTTCCTCGAAGCCTTCATATCCAAGAGAAAGACGAAGCAAATTGAGGTTACGACCGGCAAAAATACCAAAAGAACGCTCGCTAATGCGGTGGTCGATCTGAACAGGAGTATCAGGAGATTTCAAGGCTTGACTTTCAGCTAGGGCGATTTCACAAGTTTGCCGCGCACGCCTCATGTGGGATACATATACTGCGTCAAATTTGACACCTTTTTTCTTAATATCAAGACCTGCGCGACGTGCTTGTAGCTTGCCAAATGCTGTAAGTCCAACATCTAGTATTCCAGCAAAAATGTTGCGCTCATTGCTGGTACTTTCGCCGTGCCGAATAAAGTAGGCTTCTCCATACAAGGGAAGCTTTTCTGGCTCAGATGGTGATGCAGTAGCCGTATCATTATTTGTGATTTCCATAACTTTTAATACCTTCAGACTAAAGATGTTGAGGTTGACGCGCTAAATCCTAAACCTACATAACAGACAGCAAAAATGTGTTCTAGTTAATGGATTAGCGAAGTATGAATAAGTAGACTACTTCTTCACAAATATGAATAAGAAGACTACTTGTTCCGAGAGGTAATAAATTCGCGATCGCTGTCGGTATTACTCCGCAACTTAGAAACGATAGTCGGATTACGATTATTTTTGACAGGATTGCATCTTAAATCAAAAAAGCTGAGAGTAAGTATATACTTAATTAAAAAATTTGTCAATACAAACTAAAAGATAAATTTTTAAGTAAATTTACTTACTTAAACAAACGTAAAATAGAAATGAGTAACAACCTTGCTAGATAAGCATTCTTCCGTTCCATTGATGGGGAGAGTTAGACTTCGGACGTTCGACAAGTTCAGTCGAACCGCGAACGGTCGAATACTTGTCAAACTGCACGCCAAAGCTTTATTACTTTTACTTATTTATGTGCAATATCACCGCAGCGAACACTCGGAGGCAAAGAAACTAAATCATCAATATTGCGCTGCATCGTAGCACAAATATTATCTAAAGGTAAATCATTAGCATCGTGACCAAAAGGATTTTCGATCTCAATGCCAATTTCTTCTATGCCAAATAAGGTAAAACTAATCAAAGCTACTATTAAACCAGTTCCCCAACTCAAATCCTTGACCATTTGAAATGGTAATGCAAAACAATAAATTAACAATAGTTGCTTGAGGTGAATCGCATAAGCTAAGGGTATAGGTGTCTTCAAAATCCGTTCGCAGCCGCCTAAAGTATCGACTAAATTGTTTACTAATTTCTGCATGGCTGTTAGCTGATAAACATCAATGCACTTTTGGCTATATTGCTTATGCAAATAATCAGAAATCCAGAAAGCAATTTCTAAAGGGGGATTGTTTATAGACTTGAGTTTTTGATATTGTGAGGTAGACATTAACTGCTCTAGTTCGCTGTTTACAGGCTCTAGCCTTAGATGCAATTTCATCGCCACTGCAAAGGCAGGTAAGAGCAGAATTGCTGACTTTTTTTCAAAAAAATCATCTGGCTCATTTTCCTCAACTGCCACCCAGATTTGACGGGATAGATTCCGAACGGTATTGATTAAATTACCCCAAAATTTCCGACCTTCCCAAAATCTCTCGTAAGCTGTGTTTGTTCGGAAAACTAATAATAAACCAAGGACGATACTCGGTACAATACTTGATAAAATGGGCAAAGATACGGGAAAGTTAAAAAAATGTAGAAAGGAAATAAAACCCCCAAATCCGCCGCAGATAAGAACGCGGGGCAAAATCTTAGGAATAACAGATCCGCGTAACTTAAAGGCAGTTTGAAACCAGGGTCGTTTTTCAGTCTTCATGCACTATCTCCTTTTTGCTTAATATCAGACAGAATCGGCTAACGGCTACTCTCCGACAATACTTTACTGGTTTTTTTAGCTGTCGTCAGAGTATTCCCCTAAGTATGTGTACCAATACATTGGGATTTTAGCTGAAAATTTATCTTGTTTGTGGTTTGATCGAAGCACTTAGTTAGGTAATATAGTTTAAGTATCTTTAAATAAAAGCTTCCGTGCAACAGCACTCAACTCCTCAGTCTCCGCGCGATCGCACTTTGCCTAATCAGCGGTGGCAAATCTACCCATCGCAGGCACAACAAGCCGAACATTTGGCCCAAGAAATTGGCTTGTCACCCTTGCTAGCACAGGTACTCATTAATCGAGGGATTGAATCTGCACAAGGGGTGCAAGCATTCTTAGAGCCCGAATTGGAAGTTTTGCCACCGCCAATGCAGGATTTTCCCGACTTAGCGATGAGTGTGGAGTTATTGCATGAAGCAATATCTCAAGGTGAAAAAATTGCTATTTGCGGTGACTATGATGCTGATGGCATGACGAGTACGGCACTTTTGTTGCGAAGTCTCAAAACTTTGGGTGCGAAGGTTGATTATGCCATTCCTAGCCGAATGCACGAAGGCTATGGCATTAACGAGCGCATTGTTGAGGAATTTAAGAGCGAAGGTGTAAGCCTGATTCTCACTGTAGATAATGGTATTGCTGCCTATCAACCGATTGCGAGAGCGCGAGAATTGGGCTTAAATGTGATTATTACCGATCACCACGATATCCCGCCGCAACTGCCGCCAGCAAATGCTATTCTCAATCCGAAATTAATTTCCGAATCTTCGCCTTATCGTGGTGTGGCGGGAGTTGGTGTTGCCTATATTTTGGCGATTTCCCTAGCACAGCGGATGGATAAAATGCAGGGTTTAGTAAATCCAATGTTGGAGCTTTTTACATTGGGAACAATTGCAGATTTAGCTCCTTTAATTGGTGTGAATCGCCGTTGGGTAAAACGAGGATTAAGGCTGCTGCCTCATTCGCAATTAGTAGGAGTGCAGGCGTTAATTGAGGTTTCGGGATTAGTACGTGAAAATAAACCAGAGGGCGAGCGACTCTCTACTCAAAACTCAACATCTTCAAGCGCTGCGAGTGCAATTAAGCAATCTAAAAATTCTCTCAAGCCGGAGGATATTGGCTTTCGCCTTGGCCCTCGGATTAATGCGATCGGTCGCATTTCTGACCCCCAAATTGTTATTGAATTATTAACAACTGACGATCGGGATTTAGCCTTAGAAAGGGCGAAGCAGTGCGAGGAAATTAATCAGCGCAGACAGGAGTTATGTCAAGAAATTGAGGCGGAAGCGATCGCGTATTGTGAAGAAACTCAGGTGGATTTACAGCAGGAACGGGTTTTAGTTGTCGTGCAACCAGGATGGCATCACGGCGTAATTGGTATAGTTGCCTCGCGGTTGGTGGAACGCTATGGTGTACCTGTATTTATTGGTACTTATGAGGATGAAGAAGAGGAAGATGCGGAAAGTTTAGCACCAGAGAAGATGTCTATTAGTAGCGAAGATTTAAGTGATAAAATAGATAATTTATCGATTAAATCTGTTGGTAAAAAGATTCGGGGTTCGGCACGAGGGATTCCTGAGTTTCACGTATTTGAGGCTTTACAATTCTGCGATCGCTTGTTAGGAAAATATGGGGGACATAAAGCGGCTGGGGGCTTTTCTATGCCAGCGGCAAATCTAGAAGAATTTCGCACGCAGTTAGGTATTTTTGCTCGTAAATCTTTAGAGTTACAACACCTCAAACCGCTAGTTTCTATTGATGCTCAAGCTAATTTTGCAGAAATTAATCTCGACCTTTACCGCCAAATTGATGCGCTGCAACCTTGCGGGATTGAAAATAAGGCTCCCGTATTTTGGACACCTAATGTGCGAATCATCGAACAAGCAACTGTTGGCAAAGAGAAAGCGCATATTAAAGTAACTTTCAGCCAAGATGTAAAGTCTATCCCAAATCTGAAGGCGATCGCATGGCGGTGGCGAGAATATTTCCCCCTGCCGCCGCGAGTGGATATTGCCTATCATTTGCGAGAAAATACATATAATGGCAATACCACAGTTGAGCTAGAGTTGGTGGGAGTGCGACTACCCACAGATACCGCAAGTTTACCTCCATCGCCCCAGAAAAAAGCCCTGGAGAAGGCTCAACAGAAAGCAGAGTTTTATTATAGCGATCGCAAGTACACCTGTAGCCTCTCCCAAATTGAAAATGTCAAAGAATTAAGAATTAGGAATGCTCAAGGGCAAGTTTTAGCAGTTAAACAAGGTGAAAAAACAGGACTTCTGGGAACAAGGCGAGACGATGCGATCGCTGTTGATGTCTCTCAACCCTTTTTCTACAATTTAATTAAAGCGGCTCTCAGTGCTTTAGAGCTTGCAAAAGAAAAAGTTAATTAAGAAGGAAGAAGGAAGAAGGAAGAAGGAAGAAGGAA